>JAFNGF010000193.1:219-14408 GCA_017885385.1 Planctomycetota bacterium | reverse complement strand
ATGTCACAGCCGCATTTGCCAAAATAACTGTCACAGGCAGCCTTGAACAGCTTAAATATGACGGCCAAGTTGATCTGGCAAAGCTCCAATCGGAGCTGGGGCAATTCGCAAATTTAGGGCCATACCGGCTGGCCGGCGAGCTTTTCAGCAAGGGACAAATCTCCATCGTTAAAGATAAGATCACAGCCGCCGGCTCTTCGCAGGCAAAGAATCTTGCCGTCAGCTCAGATAAAGGTGTCAGTGCCGCCGAGCCGATGGCCGATGTCACTTTCGCTGTTGACATCGACAGGCCGAACAGTATCCTCACCATCGGTTCGATAAAGGTAAATGCCGGTCTTGGCCAAGTGAGCATAAAAGATGCGGTTGTGCCGCTGAGCGAAAAGGCTGCCAAACCTATGAAACTGGTGGCTTTCGCCAGCAATGTTGACCTGCAAAAAGTCCAGCCGTTTGCGGTGTTGTTCGCGTCTTTCCCGGAAAAGATGCAATTGGCCGGCATCGCTGAATCTCAAATTCAGGTCACCTCCGAAAAAGGTAGTTACAGAATNNCCACCGATGCCACAAAGATCAAGAATTTCAAGCTCATCTCAGCGGACAAAAAACCTTTCGAACAGCAGGAAGTTTTGCTTACTTTCGATGCCGAAATCAATCCCAGCCAAAAGTCGATTAACGTCAAGAATATTGATCTGATGAGTCCCCAAATAAAGCTAAAAAAAGTCCAATTTAATAAAGCCGACAAAGACGGCAAGACAAAATTGCAGGGTCAGCTTGAAGGTGAGTATGATTGGGCCGCCGTAGGCGCAGCGGCCTCTGGTTTTTTGCCGCAGGGTTTTGAGCTGGCCGGGCAAAGAAAGTCCGCCATCAGTTTTTCCAGTGAATACCCGGCGGGCAAGGCAGATCAGCTGCTGGCTCATCTTAACGCCAAGACGAAGCTCGGCTTTGAGCGGGCNNATTGAATTTCAGCCCCACAGAGGTCGATGTGCAGGTTGAAAACGGCGTGCTGCGCATCGCGCCGTTTTCCTCAAAGGTAAACAATGGTCAATTGAGCTTTGCCGGACAGGCTGATTTTACAAAGAAGCCGGTGGTACTGAGGACTCCGGGGCCTATCCAGGTGGCAAAGGACGTTCAAATTAATAAAGAGACTACAGAAAAACTGTTGATGTACGTCAATCCGATCTTCGCCAACGCGGTTAATGTCAGCGGCGTGGCGAATTTTGGCTGCGAAAAACTTGCCATCCCGCTGGCTGGTGCTGCCAGCAAAGACATCGAAGTAATCGGCACTATCTCGATGAACAATGTGCGCTTAGAGGCGTCGGATTTGCTCGGGCAAATTCTTTCTGCCGGCGGCGGCGGTCCTGGGGGACAGGTCATCACCATCCATCCGACAAAATTTGTCCTGCAGGATGGATTCTTAAGATATGACGATATGCAGGTGGACGTCGGCGATAATCCCATAAACTTCAAAGGCGTTATCGGGCTGGATAAAAGCCTGAATATGACCGTCACTTTACCGTACACCGTTGACGGCAGAACTGTTAGGGTCGGCAAAGACACTGTCGGCCAAAGGGTATCGGTGTCTCTTAAAGGAACCATCCAGAAGCCGGAGCTTGATTTGGGCGGGCTTCTCCAGGACCAGTTGAAGAAGCAGTTGGAAGAGCAGTTGCGAAAGGGCCTCGAGCGAATATTGCGGTAGAATATTTTACTTAGCCCCGCAATCGATTGCGGGGTTTCTATCCCTCCGTAAGAATTAAAAGGCAATAGCATGTTCCAGGAACTTTTATCCACGCCCAGCGCACAACTGGGCAAGGCCGGTCGCCTGGCAGTCTTTCAGATTAAATTATGGTCGCACTGTGTCAGGCTGTTGAAGGCCAACCGTGCCGGCCAGCAGGCTGCAGCTCTGTCGTATCATACGATCTTCGGCGTCGTTCCGCTGGCAATTGTAGTACTATTGATATTTCAGTTGTTTCCCGCCCACAAAAATATCGCCGACCGGATTAAGACTCTCGTATATGACCAGCTTCATCTGACAACGATCGAATATCATCCGGACCCTCAGAAGCCGGACGAGAGGATAATGCTCACGCAATACCTGGACAACATAGTCGGTGACTTCTTCCAGGGCGTAAATACCGGCTCGGTTACGATAATCAGCACCATATTTGTTATCTGGGCGGCTCTGGCGCTGCTTTCGACTATTGAAAGGGCATTCAATAATATCTGGCACGTCCCCATAGGCAGAAATCTTCTGCACCGGATTATAAATTACTGGGCCGTTCTGACTCTGGGGCCTTTGCTTTTGGGCGTTGGAATCTACCTGATCACTCAATACACGGCTGCGGTGCAGATTCGCAAGACCATTTTGTCGGGAGTCGGCCCTGCTTTGTTATCTTATTTGGTCTCGACCGCAGGCTTTTTTCTGCTGTATTTCGTTTTGCCCAATACCAAGGTTCGGGCAAGAGCCGCCATTTCAGGCGCAGCGGTGGCCGCTCTGGTCTGGGCGATTGCCAAATGGGGCTTTGGCTTATACATTACGGAGTTTGTTCCCTACGGCAAGGTCTACGGTGTGTTAGGACTTGTGCCGCTGAGCATATTGTGGATTTTTATTAGCTGGCTTATCGTTTTATTTGGCTTGCAGCTGACCTTCACCACCCAGCACTTAAAGAGCCTTGACGCTGCGGAGATTACCACCGCCAGGAAAACGGAGCGATATTTCATAGCCAGCGATCTGACGGTTATCAATATTGTCAGGGAAATTGCCGAAGCTTTTGAGCAAAACAGCGCCCCTGTCCCGGCGGAAATTATCTGCAGCAAGCTGAATATGCCCGCCGAGTTCGGCGAAAAAATATTGAACCATCTTGTGGCGGAGGGTCTGCTGGCAAAAACCAGCGACCCAATTGTCGGCTTTCTGCCGGTAACCGACCCGGAAAACATCAAGCTGTCGCAAATTGCCAAAGCCGTCGCCGACGCCAGCTTTGGTCAGCCGTTGCGCGAAGCCGGCAAGCCTTTAGAGCAAATAGTTCATCAGCAGAATGAGCTGCTCGGACGATATAACCTTAAGCAAATTCTGGCTGACGAGGCACACCTCGAAAGAAGATAGGAGGCGTACTCTTCACCTTGACGACGTATGTCATTGCGAGCGAAGCAAAGCAATCTCACTTTGTTAGGAATTCTTAGTTCTTCTCTGCGGCAGCGACTATGGGCTTGCTTATGTCCTCCTGCACCCGGCCGATTTCATAGTGGCAATCAACCCATAGCGCCGGTGAAATCGGCTTCGGTCTGCCTTGCGCATCCTTCGGGACCTGCACGTCAGCCAGAGGCATCGCAGTCAGCTTTATCTCAATAGTGCCTCCTTCTTCGGGAATCGTGAACGTCTGCGGCTCGCCAAGCTCGTATGTCCCTTGCTCGCAACGCAGCTTAAAAGTCATCTTTGCCGGGCTGCTCAAAGCGGGCGCCGACAGCTTGTAAGAAACCGTGAATGGCTCATTCTTTTTGGGCTTAGCCGGCACCGTTTTCGTCAAGGCAGAGTGTAAAACCTGGTGAAGCTGAATCGTTTCCATAGGAGCTGCCGTCCAGAGATACTGTTTGTTTGGCCGGCCATTGTTTTTGTTTATCTCGAGGTGGTCGATTATGCTGCCGTTGACGTCTATCGTATCCATAGTCAGTTTATTGCCCTTGATATGGAACAGGCAGAAATGGTGTATTTGCCTGGCGGACGCGTGGTAAAGGGCCGGCTCAATCTCATATAGTGGCGCACCGCCGCCGCCGGCTGTAATATAGGTGACGTGACTTCCGTTGGTTGCGGCTGGCGGTTCCACAGGCCAGAAGCGCTCGTACTGGTGTGAGTGACCTGTGATGACAAAATCTACGCCCGCCTTTGCCAGGCTCGGCAGGGCATCGGGGTAGCCCCAGTCTGACCAGTGCCCGCCGAAGTTCAGGCTCGGCACGTGGAAGCTTACGAATTTCCACTGCGCCCGGCTGCTTGCGGCATCGGCGGCAATCAGCCGCAGCAGCTCTTTGCTTCTGGCGTCTTTTGAGACGTTGTCGAGGCACAGATAATGCACCGGACCATAGTTGAAGCTGAAGCTGTTGCCCTGCCCGGGCGGAATGAGCAGTTTTTCAAAGTTGCCGCCGCTTCCCTCGTGATTGCCTTTGGCGATATAAAAGGCGATAGTCTCTGCCAGCCCTTTTACGGGCGCAAAAAACTGAGTACCCCATTGCTCGTACTGGTCGCCTCTCGATGCCAAATCCCCGGTGTGCACCACAAAGTCAACATTCCTGGTTTTCATTAGCTCTATTAATTTGCGATGAATATCGGGATTGGTGCGACTGTAGCCGTAGACGACGAATGTCACTTCATTGCTGTCGGAGGGGGCGGTATGAAACTCGTAGGTTTTGCTTTGCAGTCCTGCACCATCTACACGGTAGTTGTAAACCTGGGCTGGCTCCAGACCTTCGAGCCAAACCTTATGAATGAAAGCGGTTTTTTGGATGGTTTGTCCCTTAGGTGTTGTGGCTTTGTATTGCACTTTTTCGGCTGTGCTGTCAACGCACTTTCGCAGCGTTGGACTTTTGCCGTAGCATAATTTTCCCTGCCCCTCCGTGTCCGTCTCCCACATTATGGCGGCTCGGTCGGCTGATACGCTAAGCAGCACCGGCCCTTTTGTTATTCCCGAACAGCCGCCCGCCGTCACAAGCACGATCGCTAAGGCGGCAAAAAGAACAAGCAGCGGTGACGTCATTGACTTTACAGTTACCTGTGAGTGTCTTTGAGGTGCGTTAGTCCTCATAAAAATGTTGCCTTTCCATAAAGCGCGATTGTGATTTTACGTCGTGATTGTTCTAATCAGACTGCTGCCGGCAGTATATATGAAAAATACGCCGAACCCGAATATCGCCAGTGAGCAGACCAGTAATACTATCTGCTGGACGCGCGGACCCAGCAGCGATGAGCCTTTGAAACTTGCCCAGGACAGAATTTGCAGCCAGACAAGGTCCACCGACCAATGAGCCAGGGCAAACATTGCGAAGGCCCAGACTCCCCATTTGGCAGCCTGTGTGGCTAGTGCCAGACCCACCGTCGCCCACCAGAGCAGGAAATATGGGTTGGTGGCGGATAGTATAATGCCGGCCAGAATGGGTTTGCCCGCAAGGGCCTTGGGCTGGGCGTCGGCTCTGGCTTTCACGCTGAGCAATGCCTGCATTGCCATCAATATTAGAAAAACACCGCCGGCCAGGCCGATCGCAATCTGGACTTTTGGCAGCCTGAAATATTTTCCCATGCCCAGGATAATCACCACCATCAGGGGAAATTCGATAATGCCGTGGCCGACAGCGATAAGCGGCCCGGCATATCGCGACCGTGCACCCATCGCGATGGCGGTAGCGGTGACTGGCCCCGGCTGCATCGCGCCGGAGCAGGAGATAACCAGTACCTGAGCTAAGAAAAACAGCAGGTCCATTTAATTGCCGGTTTGCCAACCATAGAAATTGTGTGCGCTGCACATACACATATTTTCAATCTGTGCATCGTTGGCGCTCCCTTAGGGTCGCGGCCCTGTTTTGAACGATGGCACATATTTTTATGACCTGTATTACTCGCCGATGATTTTCACAAGGACTCGTTTTTTTCTTTTGCCGTCGAATTCGCCGTAAAATATCTGCTCCCACGGACCGAAATCGAGTTTGCCATCGGTGACAGCTACCACTACTTCTCTGCCCATTATGCTACGTTTAAGATGTGCATCGGCGTTGTCTTCGAGACCGTTGTGCTGATACTGTGAGTAAGGCTTTTCCGGCGCCAATTTCTCCAGCCAGACCTCGAAGTCGTGATGCAGCCCCGGTTCATCGTCGTTGATGAAAACACTGGCGGTGATGTGCATGGCATTACAAAGCAAAAGCCCCTCTTTGATGCCGCTTTCTGCCAGGCACTGCTCGACCTGCGGCGTAATATTGATGTACTCTCTTCTATTTTGTGTGTTGAACCAAAGCTCTTTTCGGTAGCTTTTCATTAGCTCACCTTACATGCAACGAATGTCGCGTGACATTGGTTTTGCAGACACGTGCAATGGAAACTGCGCCATTTTGCTTGTGCGTGGTGATTCTAACAAGTTTTGTCTGCCGGCGGAATAACATCTTGCGAATTCCGGCGCGGCGAATTATTTTAGTCCTACCTTGTGGGCAAAGAGAATGTATTGTGAATAAGCAGACGATATTATGGAGGAATACGATGTTCCCTTCCCATTCCATAGGGGGCACGAAAGTTGCTTGACATTTTCTCTGAGCAGTATAAGATTTGCCCGAAGGCAAAACCCCCAAGTAAATCCGCCGTACGTCTGGTGGATAAATTTGGGGGCTAATTATTTTTTATTTAGCCCCGCAATCCTTCGACCCGGCTCAGGCCCGCCCCGAGCAAGGCCGAGGGGACGGGTTCATTGCGGGGTCTTTACATCGGCAAATTTTAGGAGTGCACAATGGCTGACAAAAAAGCAGACTTAGCCGGGCCGGGCATCGGTGACTACGCGGAGCTTGAGAAAATTCTGCCGCAGGGTTACAGCTCATTGCTATCCCCAAAGGAAACACAGATCGCTATTTATGCCGTCAAAGACTACATCGAGCAGAATCTGTGCAAAGAGCTTAATCTTATTCGCGTGACGGTTCCCTTGATTGTGGATGTCGCCAGCGGCATAAATGATTATCTCGACCGTGACGGCTCGCGCACGCCGATCGGCTTTCACATTTCCAACGACTACAACAAGAACCCGGTCGACGCCGAGGTTGTTCAGGCTGCAACCAAGTGGAAGCGAATGGCCCTTAAACAATTCGGAATGGGCGTCGGCGAAGGTCTGCTTACCGATATGCGAGCGGTGCGTAAGGACTACTTCCTCGACCACGACCACAGCGCTTATGTCGACCAGTGGGACTGGGAGCTGGCAATCACAAAAGAGCAGCGAAATCTCAAATTCTTACGGCAGGTCGTAGAGAAAATCTGGAAGGTCTTAAAAGGCGCCGAGACTCACATCCAGCAGCTTTTTCCGCAGTTAAAGACCGACAAATATCCGGATTTGCCCGATGACCTTACTTTCATCCACGCTGAGGAGATACTTGAGAAGTACCCGGAAATGCCGCGAAAGCAGCGCGAGACCACCATTGTGCAGGAATATCCGGCGGTCTTTATTATCGGGATCGGCTGGGTGCTGAGGGACGGCTACCCGCACGAAATGCGGGCGGCGGACTACGACGACTGGGTCACGCCGACGACCTCCGAGGATGGGCAGCCGATGCACGGCTTAAACGGCGATATTCTTGTCTGGAATCCGGTGACAAAACGCCGGCACGAGCTTACCTCGATGGGCATCCGTGTGAATGAAGAGACGCTCAGACAGCAGCTTGAGATTTCCGGGCAGCTGCATTTTTTAAAGCTGCCGTACCATCAGGCCATTTTGAACGACCGGATTCCGCTTTCTATTGGCGGCGGCATAGGCCAATCCCGCACATTTATGCTGCTTCTTAAAAAGGCCCACATCGGCGAAGTCAGCGCTACCGTCTGGCCAAAAATCCTAAAAGATATGTGCAAAAAGAAAAACATACACGTCATTGAATAAAGTCGTAATCGGTCATTGCGCAGCCCGTGAAGCGGGCCCGGGCAATCTCATTCGCCAAAGGATGCGGGATTGCTTCGCTTCGCTCGCAATGACCACTGTCAATCGGACTATGACGTTACCTTATGCGAACTCTGCGAAGACGCGTCTGGCGTATTGAGAACTTCCCCGAATCGCTTCGACCGGGTCTACAGTCTTGGGTGAGCCGGCTTCGACAGCCTGTTCCAGAACCATATGCGGTTTTACGCCGATATCCAGCAAATATTTTGCCAGAGCCGGATAGTCAATGTCACCGTCACCAAACGTCTCGGTCCAGATGTTATCCTTCGACTGGCGAAGGTGCAGCTCCGTTACCCGCGACCCGTATAGCTTCAGTACGTCAAATAGCGCGACCTGTGAGTTGCCTGCGCCGCGGTAAATCCAATGGGCGTCCAGGCACAGCGTGACGCACGTCGGGGCTGTGCCAACCATCATGTGATGGAATTCGCGGCCGGCATTGCGAAGCTCAATATCGTGGTTGTGATACGCCAAGGTAAGATTTATCCCTTTCAACTTTCGCCCAAGCGCTTCCAGGGCTTCTGCCTGGACCTTCAGTTGGGCATCGTTTTTATTCTCCGGCCCGCCCCAGCGGATGGGACTTGGATTGGTGACAATTATTTGCGTGCCCAGAACTGCCTTGGCCTTTTCAGCGATAGCGAACACCTCTTCGATGCTTTTGCCGGCTTGGTCCCGCTCGTGGAGTGTACTATTAACGTACAGCGAGCGCATTTGCAGACTGTGTTTTTTAAGTAGCGGGCCAATCTTGTCAACGTCTTGCGGGGCGTTGATAATCGGTTCAAAGCCATCTACCCCGCTGGCGGCCACTTCGGCGAGGCCCTTATCCAGGTCCTTATTGAAGTCGCGTTCCTCACGCTGATAAAACACGGTCCAGGGATACACATTGCAAGCTAAGTGCAGCTTGTTTCGCTTCTTTCCTTCGCCTGGTTTGGCGCCGCGAGCGCCTATTAGCATGGCGCCAGCCGCTAACCCAGCATCTTTCATAAACCTTCGGCGAGAAATATTCTTTTCGGGCATAATCAGGAGCTCCTTACAAAAAAACTTAGTTACCAGGACGGGTTCTCTTGAAGAATTCGAGCCAGCCTAATGTCAGAGCGTCCGCGATTTGGCTGGATGCTCTGTACTCGTTGGGCGTTTTGCCCCAATAGAATCCGATCCAGCCGGCGGCGTATTTTTTCGACTCTTCAATGAATCGCCCCAGCTCATCCATTGAACAGTATAGCGGGAACATCTCCTCGATGACAACGGGTTTTCCCACGGAGAATCCTGCCAGGGTCGCCATCGCTTCGGGCAGTTTCGATTGCTCAGGGTAGATGTGCACACTGATGAAATCGAGGTCCTGGATGATTTTTTCCGGCACAAAACCGGATGTGAGTCCTTTCCCTTCCAGGCTCCACGGAACCAAGCCCACGGTAATTAGATGCCGGCGGTCGTGCTTACGGATTGCCGACGATAATTCCTTAATCCACTGCACCGCGATTGCAGGACGGTCTCGTGAGTCTTGCTCGATCGCAATGAACTGAACAAAGTGTTTGCCGGCAAAAGCAGGACCAAGCCAATCGGTTCGCTTACCGCCGGCTACGACCGGCTCATTCATAAGATCGTAGCAGAAGACGGCGGGGCTGTCGGCACATCGCTGGGCGATAGCCTCCCAACAATGTGCCTGAACGTTCCAGCGCTCTTGCTCAGAAAGTTGATCGTACCACGGCGGGACATCTTTTTTGTGGTAGCAGCCCAGGCCCGTGACATCAAGATAAAGCTGCAATCCTTCAGCCACCTCCACCAGTTGTGCAAGTTTATCCAGGGCGGCCTGGTTAGGTTCGCTCGGCCCGTTCATGAATTTGCCGGCTTGAAGGTGGATACGGACGACATTGGCTCCGAGCTGTTTCATCTCGCGGAAATCTTGCTCGATGGTGTCCCACTCACGCTCCCAGTAATCTTCAAGCAGCCGGCCGTCTCGGTCGTGGTCATAATTGAAGCCCCACGGCACAAATCTCCGGCCTGACTCCATAAATACGAACGCCCGATTATCTTGCGAGACGCTAACCCATTCCAATCCTTTGCTCTGCGCCAGAAATGGAGCCAGTAGTAAGAACGGCATCAAAATCATATCTTCTATCAATCCTGTGCAAGTTTCAATCAAATACCGCGGAGGTCCTTTTCAAGGCGCGCCGCGTGCGTGCTATTTCCTGAATAATCCCGCGCCGAGCTCGCTTCCAAATGTGCCTGGGACAACGTGCAGGTAGCGGCTCGCTGTTCTATCCTTCACCAGAGCAACTTCTCCATTTTTGACAACGTTGCTTTCTTGGTAGGTTACTTCCGGCCCGGTTTGGCCGGTCGGGCCGCTCTCGATGCCATAGCCGGAATAGAATTTATTGCCCGTTACGATACAATCCTCCACTCGATACCTCTGCCTGTCACCGGGTTTGCGCATCCAGAAATACTTGCTGCCGGTGACAATGTTGTGGTGAAATTCAAAATCTTCTGCAGTCTGGCACGTCCAGACGCCTGAGATACGGGCACCATCCACAATGCAATATCTCATCGCACATTTTTTGCCCGGGACACCCTGCAGCCCATCCCAGAAAACGACGCAGGCATTGCAGTTGTAGAAAATGCTGTGATCCACCACAAGCCTATCGCCGCCGGCTATGACCGGACAGTAGATGTCCAAGCCATCTCTATCGCCCAGGAACATGCACTGAGTGACAATCAGGTCGTTTAGGTTCTCGCCTACGCGGTCGATACAGCAGTGCCAGTTACGCTGCAAAGGATTGCCAAGAAATTTTAGCCCTTGTATCGTGACGTGGCTGAGCTTTATTTTTAGCCCGTACGTCTCTGTTTGCTGATCGCTGTTCTCCGGCTTTCGCGGGTCCTCGGTAGAGAGCATTATTGGCATAAGTGCAGGCTTCCACGCCGGCTCATCAGGCAGGACAGCCGCTCGGATGACCAGCCTGTCTTTCTCAGTATATGGCCGCTTATTCTCAAACGCTACGCATCTGTTAAAGTTGTATATCCCAGGCGCTATCACGATTGTAGTTGGGCCTGGTTGTGTGCTGCTATTGACTATTGTTGCGGCCTGGCCTATCGTTTGCAGCGGTTTTTCTTCTGTGCCGGGATTCCTGTCACTACCGGTTCTGCTATCTACGTACAATGCCTCAGCAATCGCATTTGAAGCCGACACAATAAAAACCAAACCTACGAAGGAAAACCGCCATGCGATCCTTTCACTTTTCATAATATTTTTCCCGATCCCGACAAATTAAAGTGTGTTTCTTATCACAGCCAACCGTGCTTTGGCATCCGCCTCTGTAGCAAAAAACTTCTTGAGCTTTTCGCAGACATAGTCACTGCAATATGCACAATTCTCAACTGCCTTGCCTTTTGCGCATTTTCTTATTTGGCATTTTTTACATCCAGAAAAAAGCCTTCCATCTTCTGTTAAACATCCATCGCAGTCGGTGACATCCTCGGCTTTTAATTTCTCTTTGTATAGCTTGTTGATCCGGCGTGCAATCTCAACCCTCATCTCACGTTTCTTCTCTTGGCCTTGTTCTTTTGTTGCCAAATGAATAGGGCATGTATTACAGACCAGACCACAATAAGCGAGCATCTCATCCATCTTCTTTTCCTAATTTGCTCTGTAGAAAAAGTTCAAGATGTCATTTCGAGCGAGCCATAGGCGAGTCGAGAAATCTGCTTTTGAATAGATTTCTCCGCTTCGCCCCGATGAATCGGGACTTCGGTCGAAATGACGGTGGTGTTTCTACAAAACATTCTTAATTTCCAGCAGAATTACAGCTTGCTTCTTATCTGGTCTAATCGCTTCTTTGTCTCAGGGGCCATCTGGAATATCTTTTCAAGCTCTTCGCACGCATACTCATCACAATATGCGCAATTCTCGATGGCCTTTGCTTTGCCGCACTTTCTTACCTGGCATACTCTGCAATGGCCGAAAAGCGGTTCGGCGTCCGACAGACAGCCACTGCAATTAATATCTTCCGGCTTAAGGTGCACCTTATATGTCTTGTGCCAGAGCTGCGCCACCTCCGCTCGTTTGGCGTCGTCATTATTCTTTGTTGCAAGGAACGCACCACATTCGTTACACAACAGACCACAAATACTCACCATTTCATCCATTTTGTACCTCTTGTTTATGATAAATCTATCTCAAAAGGCAGACTCAAGTGCAATCTTATAGTCTTATCGAACGATGCAGCGAGCCAACGCTTGACCGGTGTCGCCTTTCCTAAAGATGCGAGGATGTCACGGTCTACATTTTTGGTCGTCTTTTTGCCCTTCCAGAAGGCCCTAAGTGTATTCGAAATAATCTTCAGCCTGTCGCAAAGGGGGCTTAGCTTGATATTTCGCGCGCAGCACGCAAATGGCTTATCAGGGTGGAGGTCTCCACCGATTGCCTTGAGAATAATAACAAGACCCCCAACGAAGTCCCAGTGACATGGCATTAGCAGATCTATAGCCATAGCCAGGGATACCTCTGATTTTCGGCCATCTACCGTGTCATGTATGATGGTGCGTTTGGTTTGCTCCAGAAAAGTTGAGCGGTCTTGGTAATATTTTTCCGCGGGATATGTGCCCGGCTCACCATAGTCTGCGAGATCCAGTGCCATCCTATGATAAGGCCGGTTCGGATCCAGAGCCTGGCTGACCTTATCGACGATTCGCTCCACCTGCCATACCTTCAGGGGCGTTGGCTTTCCGATGAAACCGACCAGCTCGTCGGCTGGGATGCCGCCCACATCCAGATTCATGCCTTTAATAGTCGGATTTTTGCACCAGCGCGAAAGTATGCGGCGAGAATTCTGCAATTCCTTCTTGCGTCTTGGCGGTCGCGTCTTAGACTCCTTCGGGCAGCGCCCAGCACATAAGGCTTTGATAATACGCTCGGCCTCTTTATCCGCCTCGTGATAGCACGCCTCGAAGCGCGTGATAAGCTGCCTTATGGCGACCGTTTGGTCGTCCAACGGGCTGATAGAATCCTCCAAGGCGTCGATGGCCCGAAGTTCCCTGTCGTCAAGAAACCTTTTATCGTCAAGTGCGCGACAATTCTTCCACCAGGGTCTCAGACTCTTGCTCATCTGCGGCGACACGCTTTTTTACCCAACGGCTTGTGCCATTCACTACTCCAGCACTTTTCGATACACCGCCTCGATTATATCAATCATAGTCTCCGGCGTGAATTTCTCTTTTACAAATTCTGTGCCTGCTTCGCCAAGTTTTTTTCGCAGATTCTCATCTTCGATCAATTCAGCGCAGGCCTGCGTTAATTGCGCGACATTCTTCGGCTCAATCAGCCGGCCCGTGTTCTGGTTTACTACTTCGCTTGCGCCGTCCACGTCGAACGATATAGCCGGCTTGCCGCATAACATCGCTTGCGGCAAAGTCCGTGCAAGGCCTTCCCTGAGCGAGCAGTGCACAAGAATATCCGATGATTGTATGGCAAGTGGAATTTCGCTGGGCGGCAAAAGCCCCGTGAACCTTATTTTATCAGTAAGTCCCAATTGTTGAACCTGAGCTTTGTAGTAATCGGATAGATTGCCGTCGCCGACGAACAACCACACGGCTTTTTCAAACTGCGGCGCGAGCCGGCAGGCGGATTCAATAATGTAATCGTGTCCCTTGAGCATAAAAAGACGCGCAATGGTGATAAGCACAGTGGCATCTTCCGGGATTCCGTATTTTCGCCTGAAATCATTTATGTGCTCTTTGGGGATAGGGTTCAGGAATTGCTCTTCTTCGATAGCCGAATAGGCCGTGGCATAGGGCTTATCTATGCCGATGCCGGCAGCTTTTTGCTGGCCGGTCATCGCATCAGCGACGCTGATGAAGAAATCCGTTCGCCTGGCAGCGGATTTTTCAAAGGCGATATAAAATTTGTTCAGGCATTTATTTTGATATGGATGAAACGCCAGACCATGTATTGTATGGACTATTGCCGGCCGGTTTTCTGCCCATTCTCCTCTCAGACGGTGGCCGGCAAATCGTCCGAGTATGCCTGCCTTAGCGGAGTGTGTGTGGACGATGTCCGGCTGAATCCGCCGCAGGTGCTTTTTGATTTGGTGGTAGCTTATCAAGTCCTTAAATGGATCAATCGCCCGTCTGAGTTTATTGATAACTATGACTTCATATTTTTGGTTCTTGGTCTGATTAAAAAGCTCACCTTCGGGGCCTATAGCGGGCCCTGTAATCAGCGTGACTTCGTGCCCGCGTTCAGCCAGAAGCCTGCAGGTGATGAGCGTATTTTCCTGCGCCCCGCCAAGTATCAGCCGCGTTATTATGTGAACAATTCTCAATATTCAATTCGCATTAAGCAAAGTCCCGCAGCCGGGGCGAGCGGTCCTGCTGCGGTTCGGTCCCGTGCCTCTAGAATTTCAAGCACTTTTTCCGGTTTCCATCTGCCCCTTCCGACTTCAACCAAAGTGCCCACGATATTTCGCACCATATTATACAGGAAACTATCGCCTTCTACGTCGATATATATCCAATCGTCATCGTGATGCGTGATGCGTGACGCGT
>JAFNGF010000193.1:0-199 GCA_017885385.1 Planctomycetota bacterium | reverse complement strand
CCCTGATGCGAAGGATTTGAAGTCTCTGGTGCCGACCAGCGTTTTTGCCGCAGCATCCATAGCCGCAGTGTCGAGCTTCTCAAGGATGTGCCAGCAGTAGTTTATCTGAAGTACCGGCTGAACCGAGCCGGTGAAGATTGTGTACCGGTACAGCTTGCGTTTGACGGCCCCGATCACATTGAATCCCAGTGGAACCTCA
>JAFNGF010000192.1 GCA_017885385.1 Planctomycetota bacterium | reverse complement strand
GGGCACATCGGCGACGTGATGAAGGAAAGCGCACAGGCGGCATTTTCCATCGTAAAAGCAAATGCGAAAAGTCTGAAAGTTGACCCGGATCAATTTAGCAAATCCGACTATCACATTCATGTCCCCGCCGGGGCAATCCCCAAAGACGGCCCAAGCGCCGGCGTGGCGATGTTCACATCGCTGGTCAGCCTGCTGCTGCAAAAGCCGACGCGGCCCGACGTAGCGATGACCGGCGAAATAACGCTGCGGGGACTGGTTTTGCCGATCGGCGGCCTGAAAGAAAAAATCCTCGCCGCCAAGCAAGCCGGCATAAAGACCGTCATTCTGCCCGCCCGAAACAGAAAAGACCTGCCCGACGTGCCCAAAGAAGCCAAAAAAGGCCTGAAATTCGAGTTTGTTAAAAACACCGACGAAGCCCTAAAAATCGCTCTTAATGCTGAATGAGTCCGTCCTGTTATTTCTGCCGTGAAGGAATCCATTTATGGGCCTGCCTCTTTATGGTTTTCAATTGTGTCAGAACACCTAATATGTCATTATCCTGTTAGACAAAACCACGTGACCGTTATAAATAGGAATGATTGTTCAAAATGGCATTGAGTGAAGAAGAAAAGTCTGCTCTCAGGGAATTCAAATCGCGGCTACAAAAGGTACTGTGTAATCAGCTAATCGAGCTGAAGGTGTTCGGCTCGAAAGCTCATAGATATGCTGGTTATAGTGTCGAGCGATGACTGGCATATCTGTGATAAAGTCTACGACGTCACGACAGATATACTGCTGCAAGCAGACATCTGTATATCACCAAAAGTTATCAGCAAAAGCAGATTCGATCAGCTTTACAAAGAAGGCACTTCTTTCATACATAATGTCGGCAAGGATGCGATTACGATATGAATGACTTATCACAAAAAGAGCTAATCCGGTCCAAAAAAGCTCTTTCGGCGGCAAAGGCACTTTAACATTAATGTAGGATGGGCAACTCGCTTGCCCATGCTGTTCTTCTATACACAATGGATTTCTTTCCACCAGAAATCGACAACACTTTTCAAGGTTGTTAGAAGTCCAAGTTGTTTACCTGTTTTTCTTGTAAATACACAGTGTTCTGTTTGGTAACTTTCAAGTATCCGAATGCCACTTCAGAAATATTTTTGTCCTTAACTTCAAGTAACTCAATTCGGCCAGCCGAATCTATACTGGAGCGACTATTTCTTTTCGTGTAAAGGTGTTTATAAGCGTTCGCGATACTCCTGATGTCTCTGAAATGACCACATGTCTTTTGAGATACGTAATTCACATAATCACCAATTTTTTTAAACTTGCTGACCTTCGCTGGTTCGTTTCGCCGATAATACTCGAAGTAGTGATCAGCCATATGCGAGGCCGCAATAGCTGCATTGAATCCGCGCCTAATGCAATCGGGCCGTTCAATGAAATCATTGTAATTTCCAAGAACGAAGGAATCAAAGTATTGGTCAGGTGTCATACTTATTCCCATGACTATTAACCTCAATCCTACTATTCTCTTAAGAGGTAAGGTGTGCACGCCAAATCCATCTGGAATTAGGCCTTACTAGCAGCCTGAACTACTTTTATCACATCCGCCATTTCAGCTACATCGTGAACGCGGACGACTGAAACGCCGGCCGACACGCACAACGCCACCGCCGCCGCCGTTCCAAATATCCGCTCGGCAGGGTTTTCTTTGCATGTTATCTTGCCGATAAAACTCTTGCGGCTTGGCCCAACAAGCACCCGGTAGCCGGCGGCAACAAATTTCTCAATGTTTTTTAAAAGTAAAAGATTGTGCTGCACGGTCTTGCCGAAGCCGATGCCGGGATCTATAAAAATTCTCTCCTTCAATATGCCGAGCTGCTGTGCCCGTTCGGCGCGGGTCAGCAGAAACTCCAGAACTTCGCCGACCACGTCATCGTATTTCGGGTCAACTTGCATTGTTTTGGGCGTGCCCTGTATGTGCATCAAGACAACCGGCGCCTGCTGCTTTGCGGCCAACTGCGCCATTCGCCGGTCGCTCAGTGCCGTAGTGTCGTTTATGATTGCCGCCCCCGCCTGCAAAGCAGCTTCCGCAACTTTGTAGTCGTATGTGTCGATACTAATCGGCACACTAAAGTTTTTGACAAGCCCTTCTATCACCGGGACTACCCGCTTAGTCTGCTCAGCGGTCGAAACTGGCGCAGAGGCGGGCCTTGTAGATTCCCCGCCAACGTCAATTATTGCAGCACCCTGGGCAGCCATTTCCAGGCCGTGCGCGATTGCCCTGCCCGCATCAAAGAATTGGCCGCCGTCACTGAACGAATCCGGCGTGACATTCAAGACGCCCATAATAATGCAGCCGGCTGAAAAATCTAATCTGCCGCGCGGCCACTCAAGTACGTCTTTTTCGCTACTTTTGCTCATCCGCCACTTTGAACCCGATGCCAGCCAGTTTTTCCACGATGGTTTTGACCTTTGCCCTGTCATTCCCGCGAAGGCGGGAATCCACTTTCTCTTTCTCCTCTGTGCCCTCTGTGGCTATTAAAACTTTTGTATTTTGGAATTCGCGACGGACAGGATAATTCTTGCGCAGGCTATCAAAAAACTCTCCCCTTTTTCCCGCTGGTCGAGCGGACATCTGCCTGAGCTTGCGGTCATCGTTACCAATTCTGTAAATCTTCCGCACAACGCTGTGCAATATTTCCTGCTCAGCACGACCTTGTGGATTTATCCTTAGCTCGCTGACGGCGGGCTCGGGCAAAAAATCCTCCAGGTCATACTCTGCCTCAAGACCAAAGTATTTGCAGGCCGCTTTATAAATCATAATCATGCCCGCAATTTTGCCATCCAGCGAATAGCCGGCGATGTGCGGCGTAGCAATATCAACCATTTCCAGAAGCTCCACATCGATGTTCGGCTCGTTCTCCCAGACATCCAGAACGACGCCTTTTAGTCGCCCGGGCTTTATGGCTGCTTTCAAAGCTCTAGTGTCAAGGACGGCGCCGCGCGAAGTATTGATAAAAACACTGCCGGTTTTCAATGACTTGAAAAATCTTTCATCCGCCAGATGAAACGTCCTGTCGATTCCCTCGAAGGTCAATGGCGTGTGGAGCGTTATAAAATCGCAATCGAAAAGTTCTTCGATCGGGCGATATTTCGAATCACCGCTTTGCCTTTGCAAGGGCGGGTCGTTGAGTTTGACGTTCATACCTAAAACGGCGCACTTTTTAGCCACTCTGCCGCCGACATTGCCTACGCCTACGACGCCTATTGATTTTCCCGCCAGGGTGATCTTGTGCCTTTGTCCGATTTCAAGAAGGGCAGCAATTACGTATTCCGCTGCGGAGTTTGCATTCGAGCCAGGTGCAGAAGCAAAGCCGATACTTTTCTGCCGCAGAAAACCAACATCTACATGGTCGTAACCGATGGTCGCCGTTGCCACAAATTTGACTTTGCTATCCGCCAGCAAATCCTGGCCGACCTGGCTGACACTGCGAACCAGAAGAACGTCTGCAGCCGCTACAACCTTCGGTGTTATCTTGCGTCCGGATACCGCCTCAACCTCGCCAACCGAAGAAAAGCACTCCTGCACAAACGGAATATTCTCGTCAGCCACTATCTTCATCGTTCAGCTATGCACTTATCTCAAACCCGGCGATCTCTGTGCCGCAATCCGGACAGCGTGAGTCTATAATACGATTGGCGGTTATATCGTAGCCCACACGTTCAATCAACGCCCGCCCACACTTATAACAGAAGGTGCTCTCCGACTTGGCGCCCGGCACGTTGCCGACGTAAACATAATGCAGCCCGGCAGACTTGCCTATATCGTAAGCGAGCTCCAGAGTGCCGACAGGCGTGGCAACCGAATCCAGATATTTATACTGCGGATGAAATCGACTNNATCTCCATCCAGATATTCGTTTGCTTTGCGATATAGCTAATCGTATCGAGCACCGGCTGCAAGTGCGCTTTGCACAGGTTTCTGTAGTAATCCTCGCTGAAGGCTTTCAAGTCCACATTTATCCCATCGAGCCAATCGCGGGCAAAATCAATCGCCTCGCGGCTCATATAACCGTTACTGACAAAAACATTCGCCAGCCCCCGTTCTTTTGCCAGGCGTGCACAATCGCTGCACAATTCCATAAAAACCGTTGGCTCTGTATATGTATAAGCGATGCTCTTGCACTTATTTTGCACAGCGCCGGCGACAATCTGCTCGGCAGTTACCGGCTCGCCATCGATTTGCCCGCTTTCAATCGCCGCCTGGCTCATCTGCCAGTTCTGACAAAAAACGCAGCGAAAATTGCAGCCCATCGCAGCGATAGAGAAGCTGCGCGAGCCCGGCTGAAAATGATACAAGGGTTTTTTCTCAATCGGGTCGACATTGGCGGAACAAACCTTGTCGTAATTGAGCGAGTACAACGTACCGCCCATATTCTTACGGACGCAACATCGGCCCAATTTGCCGTCACCAATCAAACATCGCCAACTGCACAGATTGCAGCGGACCTTTTTCTGCCCGTCCGCGGGGTCCCACAAGACCGCTCGCTTAAGATTCGCCTCTTTAGGTCCCATCGCAAATTTCCTCTTAAATCAATTTACTTGCCCGGCCTCAATATATAGAATAATCGAGATAAAAGCAATTCTCCAAGCGAATCCGAATCAGCGAGGCTGAAAGATGAGCAGGCTTGGACACAATTATATGAGGTAGACGGTTATGAGCATATTGTCGGCCATCGGAAATACTCCACTGGTCGAGCTTACCAACCTCAACAGCAAGGCCCCAACGGTGCGGATTTTCGGAAAATTGGAAGGGGCAAATCCGGGCGGCTCGGTCAAAGACCGGCCTGCATACTATATGATAAAGAAAGCCGAGCAATCAGGCGAGCTGACCAAAGGCAAAACAATCCTTGAGCCGACATCCGGAAACACGGGCATTGCCTTAGCTATGATCGGCGCGGCAAAAGGCTATCGCGTCAAACTTTTTATGCCGGAATGTGTCAGCACCGAGCGGCAGCATATCCTCCAAGCCCTTGGCGCTGAAATCGTGCTTACGCCCGCAAGGGAAGGCACCGATGGTGCTATCAGAAGGGCGCATCAACTGCTGGCCGACGAACCCGATAGATACTATATGCCCAATCAGTTCGACAATGAAGCTAATGTGCAGGCTCATTACGAGACGACCGGCCCGGAAGTTTTTGCCCAGACCAAAGGCCGGATCGACGTATTTGTCGCCGGTATGGGCACAACCGGCACGCTGATGGGCGTTCGCAAATTCCTTAAAGAAAAAAAGCCGGACGTCAAAATTGTGGGAGTCGAGCCTGCTGAGGGACATACCATACAAGGCCTCAAGAATATGAGAGAATCTATCGTCCCCAAGATTTATAATCCGCAGATGCTGGACGAAAAAGTCACTATCGGGGACGGCGAGGCCTTCGAGACGACACGCCTGCTTGCTGCAAAGGAAGGAATTTTTGTTGGGATGTCCAGCGGCGCAGCCGTAGCAGGAGCTTTACGTATCGCACAGGATATGACTTCCGCTACAATTGTGGCGATTCTTCCCGACCGGGGCGACCGTTACTTGAGCACCACGCTGTTTCGCTCAATATGCGCCAAATGCCCACCATAACTGAGACAAATGTACGAAGAAACCGACATTGAGTTTGACTAGGTGCAGCCTTGAGATTAAAAAAGATACTGGTAGTCTGACTCGGTATATTTGTATAAAATGTAGTTAGAAGGGCTGCAAAAATGATAACCGAAACGGATAAAGAATTAATAGTGAAATGCGCGAAAAAATATAAGGTTTCCTGCGTCATTTTATTCGGCTCTGCGCTGCGAGAAGATGCCGAGGCTAACGACATAGACATCGCTGTAAAGGGCGTCGAACCGGAGCTGTTTTTCAAATTCTACGCTGAGCTATTCAAGAATTTGTCCAAGCCCGTTGACCTTGTTGACCTATCCAGAAAATCACTTTTCAACGACCTTATACAAGAGACCGGGGTGACAATCTATGGGTAAAATCCCCAAGCAAATCCTCGCCGAAAAACAGAACGTTGAGGTAGCTTTAGATAATCTCAAAAGGGCAATGGCAAGAAAAAACAGGTCGGTTATTGAATTGGCAGCAATTGGCACCTTCCTTCACAATATTTACAATGGAATAGAAAACATTCTGAAGCAGGTCCTGCGTTTGAAAAACGTTGAAATGCCTAAACCCGACTCATGGCACAAGGACCTGTTAAACCTCTCGGTATCCAAGGGAATTATTTCTGAGACGTTGTCTGACCAGCTTTACGAATACCTCACATTCCGGCACTTTTTCATTCATTCATACGGATTTATGCTCGAGGAAAAACAGTTGAAAGGTTTGGCAGGCAACATCCACGATATTTGGGCGGAATTTATGTCGGAGATTTCAGCAGTTGTAGCCCAATGAAGCGGATCGCCATCGAATGTTGCCAAGAAAACGCCATCGGCTTTGAGGAAAAGTAGGCTATGAACGAACTCGTTAAGGCTCTGAAGAATTTCATTGTCAGGGACATAATCTATATCATCGGCGGAGCTTCTGTGATAATCACCTTTTTGTACCTCTTTGGGAAGATCGATACTATCAGAAAAGAGACTCCAACTGCCATCTATCTTTTCATTGCAGGAATAAGTTATGTTATTGGCTACTGTATCCAAGAACTTTTTTCTTTGTTCCATATTGTGACAACTGCAAGTTATTTCAAACCCTGTGCTGTTCAGAAATGGTTGTATCATTGTCTTGCACGCTCGGAATGGAAAGAAATCGCATTGAACGAAAACCAGTTAGACGAAGCAGAGCTATTAATACAGGAAAAGGCTTGCACAGATACAAAGGCCGACCGTGAACGGATAATATCTCTTATGATGGTTGGGACAACTATGGGACCTTGCACTTTCGTGTCAGGAATACTACTTGTAATAGGAGCTATCGCTATAAACTTGAATTTTTGTTGCCGTCCGACTCGTGTCACAGTCAATACTTGTTTCGATCTGAAACTTGGCATAACTTTTTTACTTGCCAGCTTGCTTCTCATAATCTTGGGGTGGATAAAAGGGATGCAACTGATGAAGAACACAGAACAACTGTATAATCGACTTCGAGAGAACCAACTTCCAGAATATGGGTGATAATCTCCACTTACCGAGTCTTGTAAGACTCAGCTAAGACCTCGATTGGGTGGCGCACTGCGCAATCGCTTATATGCTCTATCTGCATTTTGCAGGCGGAACATTCGGTCAGGACATTTTTTGTGGGCGATTTTTCAAGGGCTTCTTTTAAGTTAGCAGCAATCTGTGACGAAAGCTGGTAATTTTTCTTTTGCATACCGAACGTGCCAGCTAAGCCACAGCAGCCGGCGTTAAGATCGATGACCTTCACGCCGCAAAGTTTTTCCAGAAGCTCAATACTCGCTCGCTTATCGCCCACCGCGGATAAATGACAGGGCAGGTGATAAAGAAATTCTTGTCGTTCATATTTAGCCCCACGTTTTACGTGGGGTTCCTTTCGGACCGACGGCAGCGGTTTCAACTTGCCCTCTTTGTACAGCAACAAAAGATGATTCATCAACTCGTGCGTATTCTCCGAGACGAGCTTTGCATCTTCACCGGCGACAAAGTGCCGCAGCTCGTCTTTCAGACACAGCGCTGCACTTGGCTCAGAGCAGACTATTTTGTAGCCGTCGCGAACAGCCTTAGCCAAGTGCTTTACATTGTAGGATAAATCCCTGCGGGCGGTCTTGACGTCGCCATAACAAATAGCCGGCAAAGGCGCCGGGCGCTGCTCGGGCAAAATCACCTCAATATTATTGTGCCGCAGGACATTGAGAACCGCGAAGCCCAGCTCGTGGTCGTTATAATTTGCGTAAGTATCGACAAAGTACGCGACCTTATCGACCGGCTCAGTTATCGGCTCAGACGACGCCAGATATTTCCGCCCGACTTTTAGGAACGATCTACGCTTGAATTTTGGCAGGGACCTGTGCCGGTCGATGCCGGCGAATTTCTCCAGCAGCCACTTAAAAGGAGGCAGCCGCATCGTAAGATTAGAAATCGGCGAAAAAAAAACTCCCAGAACACTGAGATACCGATTGTGGCTCAAAACCCGCTCGGCACGCCTCAGGCCCTTACGCCGAACGTACCGTGCTCTTGCCATAATCATCAGCTTGGAAACGTCAAGTCCCGAGGGACATTCTTTCAGGCAAGCCCTGCAATTGACGCACAAATCCAGGAGCTTGCGGAACTGGGGCGATTTGAAATCCTGCTCGGTCATTTGTCCTGTCGCCCAGAATTGAAGCACATTAGTCTTTGCTCTGGAGCCGGCCAGCTCCTCGCCCATCGCCCGAAACACCGGGCACATCCGTAAATCGGGCTGCCTGCTCAGGCACAGGCCGCAGCCGTAGCACTGCTCAAGCTCCAGCTCAAGCTCATCCTTTTCGAAGAGCAGATCCGTCTCGAGCCTTTCCGGCAGAAGTTTGACCTGGGCCTTAATATTTTTGACCATAACGTCGGGGTCGCTGTTTATAATCTTGCCGGGGTTCATCAAGCCGGCCGGGTCGAATATATTTTTTATTTCGCACAGCAGCTCATAGTATTTATCGCCGTACTGCCTCTTTACGTAAGCCGCCCTAATCAGGCCGTCGGCGTGCTCGCCGCTGATTGAGCCGCCCAGCGACCAGACCAGCGAAAAGACCTCGTCCGCGACGGCCCGCATTTTCGCTACGTCCGCCGGGTCACTAAGATCCAAATAAGGCCGCAGATGCAGCTCTCCGTCGCCTGCGTGCCCGAAGAAGCTCATCTCGAGGCTGTGCTTTTTTGCGATCTCCTGCAGGCCGGCGATGTACCGACCGAGGCGATTGTGATCGACCGAAGTATCCTCCATAAACTCTGAAGGGTGTTTTTTACTTTTCCTGCGATAAAGCAAGGGGCCGGCCTCCTTGCGTGACTTCCACATCCGGGCCTGCTGCTTCTGATCAAATACGACGGTTCGCCTGCAAGCCAGACGCCCTGCTGCCGAATCCATCCGTTCTATTTTTTCCGCCACTTCCTGCTGTGTCCGGCCGGTATGCTCCACCAGCAGAACGGCAGCGGCACCGACCGGCAGAATGTCACGATACTCCGGCAGCGCCTCAAAGGCCATATCAATCAAAGTCTTATCCATAAGCTCGCACGCCGACGCGCCGCTACTTACGATAATCGGGACCGCCCGTGACATATCCTGGAGCGAATCAAACTCAAACTGCACCAGCACCTTTGCCTCGGGCAGGGCGACTGTTCTTAGCTTGATTTTGGTGAAGATAGCCAGCGTTCCTTCGGAGCTTGCCAGAAGGCGAGCCAAATCTATCTTGCCGCCGTGACAGACCCCTGCGATGTTGTAGCCGCTTCGGTTGCGGCGAGTTTTGGGCAGCGCCTTGCTGATAATATCCTGACTTTGCGCCAGAAGCGAGTGACACTGCCCGGCAATTGAAGCAAGCGGCTCGTCGTCAATCTCCTGGGGGTCGGCGTCGTTTGCGAACTCTACCAGACTGCCGTCAGCCAGAACCGCCTCTATGCTTTCCACGTAATCAGCCATGTGCCCGTACTGCAGCGAATGGGCGCCGGTGGCGTTGTTGGCAACGCAGCCTCCTACCGTAGCTCGGCTGCTGCTGGATGGGTCAGGCCCAATCTTTCTGCCGTATCCGGATAGAAAATTATTCAATTCATCCAGCACCAGGCCGGGCTCACAGGCCACCGTAGTCCCATCGTCTTCGATACTGATTATCTTATTCATGTAGCGGGCCATATCGAAGACTATGCCGCTGCACAGCGACTCTCCCGCAACGCCGGTTGCCGCTCCGCGGGCAGCGACCGGCATGCTTTTTGCACGGGCGTATCTTACCACGGCGACTATGTCGCCGCTATCCCGCGGCGCAACGACACATTGCGGCAATATCCTGTACATGCTGGCATCGGTGCTGTAGGCAACCCTGTGCACTATGTCGGCGAAAACATCGCCTCGCACAACTGCGGCTAAATCGGCAGCGACTTTTTCGGGTTCATCGCTCATGGCAGGCTTTATGCTCTAGTGCACTTGCAGTCTCTAATATTATTCAAAGTCACGAGGCAAGAATTGAGCCTTAGAAATGGTTCCGCTCATCCGCAGAACCGCCAGGTCGTCCTCGCTGACCTGTCCGTTGATAAACTGCTGGACTTTAGGATGTGGATGATTACGAATATGGCCGGCATCGCCGTCGGCGACGATTCTGCCGTTATGCAGCATTATGATACGGTCGGCTATTTTGTATGCGCTGGTCATATCGTGCGTCACCACGACGGTCGTTTCGCCAAGCTCTCTTTGCAGCTTCAGAATAAGCTNNGCCCGGTGGTCGGCTCATCATACAAAATAACCTCCGGATTCAATGCGATGGCCCTGGCCAGCGCGACGCGCTTCCGCTGACCGCCCGAAAGATTGGCCGGATAATAGTTCTGATAGCCGTCAAGACCAACCATCGCCAATTTCGCCTTTACCAGCTCTTCGACCTCGCGCCAGTTGGAGACTTCGAAATGCTGCCTGATGGGAAACATTATGTTCTCAGCAACGGTCAGACTGTCGAAAAGCGCCCCGCCCTGGAAGAGAAAACCATACCGCGTCCGTATCTTGTTCAACTGCCTTTCACTTAGGTTGTCGATCCTCTGACACTTGAAATAAACCTCGCCGGAAGTGGGCCTGACCAGAACGATAAAATGCTTTATCAGCACAGTCTTGCCGCATCCGCTCGGGCCGA
>JAFNGF010000191.1 GCA_017885385.1 Planctomycetota bacterium | reverse complement strand
TTGGCTATGAAAACCGAAAAGCTGCGATTTAACCTGCCCCCCGAACTGATTGCCCAGCAGCCTCTGCCGGTGCGGAGCGACTCGCGGCTTTTGGTGCTCGACCGCGCAAACGGCAGGTTTACCGACAGCCGGTTCAGCAGGCTCGGCGATTTCCTGGCCTGCGGCGACTGCCTGGTGCTCAATGACACGAAGGTTTTGCCGGCCCGTTTTTTTGCCCGACGCAGTACCGGAGCCAAAATAGAAGGATTATTTTTGGCCCAGAACACACCCGGCATCTGGGATGTGATGCTAAAAGGCGCCGGCAAGATAAGGCCCGGCGAGAAATTCTACATATCCAAGTTTAGCCGTCGCCGGGACGGCGACGGACCCGCTGATTTTTGCTCGGCAGAAATAATCGAGAAAAAAACAGACGGCAGCTATCGGCTGAAAATTGACGCCCAAGCAAGCCCCCAGACTATTTTGAACCAGATAGGTTTTCCGCCGCTGCCGCCTTATGTTAAACGAGACGACGATTTGGCCCTGGCGGAGGTGGATAAAGAGCGCTATCAAACGGTGTACGCTCGCCGGCCTGGTGCAATCGCGGCCCCCACAGCGGGTCTACATTTTACAGAGCAATTAATCGAGCAGTTAAAGCAGGCGGGAATTCGCTTTGCCTACGTGACGCTGCACGTGGGAACGGGAACATTCAAGCCAATAAAGACAGACAATGTTGATGACCACAAGATACATCAGGAATGGTTCAGCATCGATGCGGAAAATGCCGCCATAATAAACGCAGCAAAAGAAAAAGGGGAACGGGTCATCGCCGTAGGCACAACCTCAACGCGGGCGTTGGAAACGGCAGCGACNNGACGCAATGATAACCAATTTTCATTTGCCCAAATCCACGCTGCTTGCGCTGGTCGCGGCTTTTGCCGGGCTGGAAAATATCCTCGCTGCATACCAGCACGCCATCGAGAAACGTTATCGCTTTTATTCCTACGGTGATGCGATGCTGATTATTTGACAGGACTAACGCCAATGCCGCGTTAGGTTTACTCGACTTCTTCAGTGACCACCTGAAGGATTTGCTTTTCATGTCGCTCCAACAGGCTGCCGAGAGGAGCGAGACTAAGCCTGTAAAAAAGGACAAGCAATCCCGACAAGAGCGCCGAGAGCAAGAGATTCACCGGCCCGGCGGGCAGCCAACCCACACTGGATAAGAGCAGCCCCAAGGCCGGCGGAACAAATAGCGGAATCATCGCCGTCGGAAACAGCAAATGCGAGGCAAAAATCAGCAAGGTCGTCATCGCGGACACTTTCGTCCGCTTCAGTGACCCCGGAGCAATGTGGTAAGGAACGAGCACGGACAGAAGATTTCCGGCCATGCTGACCAGCAAGAACGCCGCCACCCACTGCAAACCTGCGGCAAGAAAGACGATCAGCGAGATACGCAGGACGAGCGTGGCCAGCAAGAGAATGGTCAACCCGGTTAGGAGTGCAATCGGCAGGAATGCAAGGTTCTTTCCCAGCAGGATCTGCTTTCGCGGCACCGGCAGCAGGACGAGCTGGCGAAATCCGCCACGGTCGAAGCCAAACTGATTGAACATGAGCTGGCTCATGCCAAGAAACGTGAACGCGATAACGCCAGCGGCGATGAACGGCTTGAAGTGCTCGCCGAGGGTAGCCGAACGGCGCAAGAAGACCATCACCCCAAAAATCAGCATCATAAGGAAATTGGTCCCCAACACCATCTTCACTTCCGGCGCCCGCACCAGAGAACGGAAGAAGGCCAGCGCCAACGCCGCGGCCTCATCCGGAACACCGGGTAGTCCTCTCTCAAGGATGCTCCTCCTGACAGCAGCGACCTTTGCCATTTTCGGTCTTTGTGCGGCCCTCTTGCTCGTTGCTTGTCCTTGATAGAAACGAAGGGTCGCCCGGTAGGCACGCCTCAGACCCAATCCACCGATCAGGAACATACCGGCTGCACCCAACACCGCGGGCCTGGCATTTCCCATGGCCAGTGACATTGCTCCGTTGCCCACCCATAAGAATGGCACATAATTGTGTGCCACCAATACCGCATGCGGAAGGGCAATCTTGTCAATCCCCCTGGGGCGGGTCGTCGTCTGCTGGTCCGAATGCACCGACTCGGTCGTCTCAGGTCGATACCGTTTATGATCGTGCAGGAGGTTCCCGAGGAGATTCGGAAGCTGGCTCATCAGGATGAACGCAAAGGTGATCCCAGCAATGATGGCACGGCGTCGTCGCTTGTTCACCATGAGCGTGACCAGCCATCCTCGCAAGCAATAGGTCCAGGCGGTGACCATGAATGTAAAACCGAGCACCAGCGGAAACATCCAAATCATTGACCATCTCCTGCCCAGGATCAGCCCCAGGGAAAGGCCCAGCATTGCGGGCAGGAAAAGAATGACACTCAAGGTCAGATGCGAGGCAAGGTAATTCACCAGGAAAATGTCTCTCAGGGAGATCGGCAAATGGAGCATCCGGGTGATGTCGATCATTTCGGAACGCTGGATTTCCGTGACGATTCCGATCATCCAGAAAAACAGAAATGCCCCGACAATCACATCCCACACGACCAGCATGACGCGGGGTGGAGCTTTTGCCAGCGCGAAAGCGCCTGCCAGAACGCCGCCCAAGCCACCTGCGGCCCCGATGGCGGTCCCAATCGCGACCGCAATCATCGTCAGGGCGGCATTCAATTGTCCGCTGCGAGACCATTGATTTCGGGTCAGACGCCAGCGCAGCCAGATCATTGTGCCAAGTTGGCTCCAGTCCATCTAATCCTCTAGCCAGCTTAGCCTCTGGCGCTCGATGTGGTCACTGCCGACGGCTTGCAGGAACCGTTCCTCCAGCAAGCCACCGGCGCGAATCTCGTCCATCGGGCCTTGATGCACGAGCTTGCCTTTGGCAATAATTCCGACGTCCGTGCAGAGCTTTTCCACAATCTCCAGAACATGCGATGTGAGGAACACGGTCGCGCCGCGTGCCACGCAACGCTTCAACGTGTCTCGCAACACACGAGAGGCAACGGCATCGACGCCCTCAAACGGCTCATCAAGGAACAGCAGTTCCGGATTCGGGATCAGTGCCGCTGCCAAGGTGAGTTTCTTCTTCATCCCATGGGAATATTCGAGGGTGAGTTTCTTCTCTTCGTTATCCAGATTCATCATGGCCAACAGCTCCCGGCAGCGTTCGCGCACCGTCACCATGGGCAGCCGATACAGCCGGCCGATGAAAGTGAGATATTCACGTGCCGTCAGATTGTCGAACAGAGCCAGCTCCTCCGGCACCACCCCAACACGCCGCTTGACCTCTCTGGCTTTGTCGGCGTCGGCCATCTCTTGGCCCAGGATGCGCATCGTGCCACGCGTGGGTGCAAGCAGACCCGTGAGCATTTTGATGGTGGTGGATTNNGTGGATTTGCCCGCGCCGTTGGGGCCGAGAAAACCATATAACTTCCCGGCTTCCACGCGTAAATCGAGGCCGTCCACAGCACGCAGATCGCCAAAGCAACGGGTCAATCCATTGGTTTCGATAGCAAGAGTCATAACGGCTGTTAAATCTATCGGCTCAAGGCTGCAAAAGCAAGACTGTCTCTCCGGCGGCGATCTGCGTTGTTACAGGATTCTTCTTGCCGGCGGAAGTTTCCTGATGAAGCTGCCGAGAGCGAAACAAATCGGCGCCGCGACCGCCGCAACCAGGCTGAATTTCACAAGGGGATACAGCCTGACGTTCCTTAGCGCCAGCGCCAATAGAACAATGACCGGGGCATGGATTATGTACGCCGTGTAGGTGCTGGCAGAGGCCGCCTTCGCTACTGCTCCCTGATGATTGAGTCGTTCGCGGAATAAAACCAATAGAGCAACGGTCATCGCCACGCCGACAAACTGCTCCCAGACCGAGTAGGCAAGGCATTGCCAGTGCGCACCACCAGCAAACTGCGACACATTGCCTGTAGGTGCTCCGCCGAGTACGAACAGAGCCGGAAATAGTACTACGATGAAGATTACAGCGATGCTGAGCCAGAATCTGCCGGCGGATTTTGGGATGCGGGTGAACCAGTCGCCGCGATATGCGATGATTCCGATGATGAAAAAGCATATATATTGCGGGAAGAAGGGAAACTGTAAATTCAAAGGTTCAAAAGCCCAGCCCATGGGAAGCCGTATCCGCACGGCGAACGTAACAGCACCCAGGATAAGAGCAAATAGGGCAATTTCTTTGTTGTTGGGAAGCCTGCGATCGCTCCGGCTGCGCTTGTGTTCAGGTCCTGTCACTACCCGCCATAGGATGTAGAGCACCGCGAATATCAATAAGGCTTCCACAAACCACAAAGGCCCCGTGCCTATGTGAAATTCGGTATAATACATGGCAAGAAACTCACGATAAGAGCGGTCGAAGTCCCAGGCGCGCGCTTTAATCAGAGGATAAGCCAGAAGCGGGTTGATGATAAAGTCGTAACACAATAGAGGGACGCCCAAACGCAGCAGCCGGTCGATCAAAAATCGCCGGGGACCTTTACGGTCATAAGATGCGGGCGTGAAGTAGCCCGAAATCATGAAAAGAAAGCCCATAAAAAAGGCCTGGCTCGCACCGTTATGCCACGAGAGGACGACAAATGAAATCGCATCCGGCCGGCCTTCTTTGTAGTACCACGAACCTGCTCCCCCGTATGTTACAGATAGGTGCAGCATGATAACAAGAGCGATCAGCAGGATTCTCAGGTTATCAATAAAGAGTAGGCGCGCTTTCTCCACAGTTGTTCTCTATGCGGGTCCAAGGCGTTGCAGCACGAGTCTCACATTTTTGCCTTTTTTATCGGCCAGGGCAGGACGCCGCATCGCTGCGCCCAGCTTTGGTACATAGCTTTTAGCTGGTCGACTCTTTCAGGATATTTATTGGCGAGATTATTCAGTTCCGTGCGGTCTGCCTCCAGGTCGTAAAGCTCCCACGCCTGGCCGTGCGCAGCTACGAGTTTCCATTTGCCCTGCCGGATCGCGCGGTTGCCTTCGTGCTCCCAGCAAATCGCTTCGTGCTCCTGGCGTTTTTTGCCCTCCAATATAGGCAGCAGACTTTTGCCCTGCAAGGGTACAAGCTCGCGGCCCTGGTAGGTCTCCGGGTATTTGACTGCCGCCACATCAAGACAGGTAGCCATAATGTCAATAATGTGCCCAACCTGGTTGGTGATGGAGCCGCCATTTTTGATTACAGCCGGCCAATAGGCAATCAGGGGCGTTGCGATGCCGCCTTCGTGAACCCAGTGCTTGTAGCGTCTAAAGGGCGTGTTGCTGGCATTTGCCCAGGAAAGCCCGTAGCTCATAAACGAATCCACGCCGCCCGGCGGCAGACCATTCTTTCGGTCATCAAAACCTATCGGCCCGCCCTCGGCGCATCCGCCGTTATCCGAGAGAAATAGTACGAGCGTGTTTTCCTCGGCCCCGATTCGCCTGATTGCCTCCAGAACCCTGCCCACGCCCTGGTCCATGCGGTCGACCTGCGCAGCATAAACCGCCATTTTCAGGTCCATTAGCTCTTTATTCTTTTCTTCTTCCCACGCCCAGGTTTGCGGGTCACGCGGTGACATCTTCCAGCTTTTGCTGATAAGTCCCATTTTTATCATACGCTCGTAGCGCTGCTGTCTTAGCTCGTCCCAGCCTTTGAGATATTTGCCCTTATATTTGGCAATATCTTCGGGCAAGGCGTGGAGCGGCCAGTGCGGTGCGGTGTATGCCAGGTAAAGGAAGAACGGTTCTTTACCGCGGCCATATTGGTCGATGAATTTCACGGCATTATCGGTAAAGGCATCGGTTATGTAGAAGTTTTCTTTTGGCGGCACATAAGACTCGCCGTCTATCGCCATCGTCCTTTTGACGCCCGGAGCTTTGTCTTTTGAGATGTCGAAGTAGTTCGCTCCGCCGCTAATCAACCCGTAGTATCTATCGAATCCGCGGTCAACAGGCCAATGGGGCCGGTTTTCCCCAACGTGCCATTTGCCGGACATCAACGTGCGATAACCGGCGAGTTTCAGCGCCTCGGCGATTGTCACGCAACGGTCGTTCAGGTAACCCTGATAAGAGGGATGGCCTTTGTTATCCACCATGTGGCCGACGCCGGCCTGGTGGGGATACAATCCGGTCAAAAGCGACGCCCGTGTCGGGCAGCAGCGGGCGGTATTGTAGAACTGTGTAAACCGAAGACCGCCGGCCGCAAGCCTATCCAGATTGGGCGTACTTATCTCTCCGCCGTAGCAGCCGATGTCGGAGAAGCCCATATCATCAACCATAATGAGCACTATGTTGGGGCGTCGAGTGGCAGCCCCAGGCGCAGGTTGGGGATGGTTCAGTCCCAAATTCTCCATCGACAAAATGCGGGGCGGAAAGCCCACAGCCGCTCCCGCGGCGATAAGCTTAATAAAATCCCGTCGGTTCATAACTTGTACATCCGGTCAAAATGTTTCTGAGCAGCTACAACCGCGGCCCGCATCATGTCTTCCGCCTGGGCGGTCTGACGGTTGGCAAGGGCCTGCATCAGAGCGTTGGTATTGAGTTTGCCGGCGGCTATGTCACAGGCCTCCCAGCTAAGCACGCTCCGCACGACGCGGTCGATGCCCTGCTCGACGTTATCGTACGCGCGGGTCTGCATATCGTGACCGCGCCAGCGATTGAATTTCGCCTGCTGCAAAAGCCCGGCGATGGCAATGTTCATACCATTTACCCGCGCGCCGTGGTCGATGTCGTATTTGCCGGGCCCGCCGAGGATAATGCCGTCGTTGTAGCCCTGGCTGTTCAAGTGCATGTGTATCATAGCGCCGCTATCAAGCTCCTCGACCGTATCGTACACGTGGTCAAGCCCGATCATCTCCGAATGGCCAAACTCCTTGTTGACGCCCTTTTTTTCTATTGAGATGTAGAACTCTTCCTCAAGTTTTCGCCAGAAAAGTATCGCACTTGCTACCGTCGGAATCAGCATCGCCGGATGTCCCTCATTTGGCTTTGGCTCAAAACCGATGTAGAGACTGCCGCCCTTTTCCTGCTCGTATTTGCACAGCGAGGCGACGCTTTCTTTTAGGTTCTGATACATTTGTCTGATGCCGACCGTGGCAATATCGTAGCCGAACGAGCCATTCCAAATTATAAACGACGGCGCTTTGGCAGGGTCTTTGTGCCAGGCTTTTTTCAAAGGCCCATACGCAATATCGACCGTTCGGACGCCGAACTCTTCTGCCTGTTTTCTCTCTTTTTTATCCAGAGATGCGATTCCGCCATAAGCAAAGTGACTGTGCGCGCCGGGCGTTATCATCGCAAGATACAATCCGCAGTCGACCAGCGCATCTGCAACTTCCTTTGCAGTTTTTTCATTGACCTCCGTATCGTAGTGCATCTCGATGCCAAGCTCGATGTCCTCGGGCAGTCTCGGCCTTATCTTTTTAGCAACGAGCTTGACCATATCTACGGTTGAGAACTTCGACCCATCCCACGCCGGCCGCATATCCGCGGGCACAAAACCGCCTTTGCCGGCATTAAACGTCCACCTGCAAATACTATGTAAAGATTTTTCAGCCGCCATTTTGCTCACTCCTTCTACAATTGACTATTTACTACTGCCGTAGCAGAACATTTTCCCATCTTTTGTACGCCTCTTGATATGCCTGCGCCAGTTTTGCGTTTGGCTCGATTGTTTTGACCGGCTGCAGACCCACGAAGGCATCCTCAGGTCCCTTATAGATTCCTGCGCCGATGCCCGCTCCCCGCGCGGCGCCCTGTGAGCCGTCAGTGTTGTATAGCTCGACCGTCGCCTGCGTCACGGTGGCAAAAGCCTCGGCAAATAGCGGGCTTAAAAACATATTGGCGTTGCCGGCCCTCACGGTAGTAAGTCTTATTCCCATATCGCGCATTATGCCAAGGCCGTAGTTCAGGGCAAAAACAATCCCTTCCTGGGCGGCCCTTAAAAAATGCACCCTCTTGTGCATGTTGAAATTCCAGCCGTGCACCGAAGCTCCGATGTTTCTATTTTCCAGAGTCCTCTCAGCCCCATTGCCATAAGGAAGTATAACCAGGCCGTCGCAGCCAACCGGAACTTCCGACGCCAGGACGTTCATTTGCTCATAGTCAAGCCCTTCGCCGGCCACAAAATTGTGCTTGAGCCAACTGTTAAGGATTCCTGTGCCATTCAGGCACAAGAGCACCCCGTACCGCGGTTTTTTCTTTGAATGATTGACGTGCACGAAGATGTTGACTCTCGATTTTTGGTCGTAAGTCTTTTTGTCGCTGACCCCGTACACGACGCCGCTGGTGCCGGCTGTTACGGCAATCTCGCCAGGCTTCAAAACGTTGAGCGACAGGGCATTGTTCGGCTGGTNNCCGGTAAGCTCGCCCTGCACAGAGAACGTGGGGACAACATCAGCGATCAACGCGGTGGAAATGCCATAGTTTTCAAGAACAAATTCAGCCAATTCGTCTCTGTCAAAAGCCCACATTATGCCTTCGGATAGGCCCGAGGGCGTTGTTCTTATCTCGCCTGTCATCCGCATTGCGATGTAATCGCCCGGCAGCATTATCTTATGAATCTTTGAGAAAATCTCCGGCTCGTTTTCCTTGACCCATCTTAATTTCGAGGCGGTGAAGTTGCCCGGCAGATTGAAAAGCCTTTTGAGGCACTTTTCTTTTCCGATATTTTCTGCCGCCTTTTCGCCGATTTGCACGGCGCGGCTGTCGCACCAAATTATCGAAGGCCGGAGGACCTTTTGGTTTTTATCCACCGCTACCAGGCCGTGCATCTGGTAAGAGATGCCGATTGCCTTGACATCTGCGGCGGCAAATTTCGCTCTGGACTTGATCTTTTGCGCCGCCGTTTTGACGTGTTCCCACCAGGTTTCCGGGTTCTGTTCAGCCCAGCCGATTTTTTTTGCGATAATCTCCAGCTCTTTTTCCGGCGAAGCTGCCGTTGCCAGAACCTTGCCGGTGTCTGCTTCCATCAAAGTTGCCTTAATTGAAGAGCTTCCCACATCGTAACCTAATAACAGCGCCATCTCTCTATCCCTTGTTTTCTCTAAGAATTTCGTTTCGCAACTTACTCGTCTGGGTAAACTAACTCTGGGTCGTTGATTTTTTTACTCTTGGCTTTTGCAGCTCGGCAGCCATACTTACTTGATGGGCTGGTCCACCACATCCACTATTCCGACGTCGATATACTGGCCGCCGGCGGTCTGGCGGCAGTGTACAGCTAAGCAATTCTCGCCCATCTTCAAGGCCTTTCTCGCCTCTTCGCTAATGGGCGCCTGAACATAACTGGTAGTGTGACCCTGCAGCTTCGCTGCCAGCACGCCGTTAATATACACCTCTGCATCCTCATCGTGATGGATATCAAGATACAACTGCTCGAACTTATCGGTTTTAAGAACAAATTGACGGCGTAACCAGATATTAGGGGTATTCCACTCGGTGCGGACAACCGAGCCGGGCGTGCCTTTGCTGCCGAAGCCGGCTTGGCCTTTCTGCCAGCCTGAATCATCAAAATATTTCTGCTGCCAGTTATTGGCCGGCTCACTTATCGTATATCGCCAGGCCTGTCCTTGCTCTCGTGACGTAGGAACAACCGTCTTTATGACCGGCGGCGGCAAATATAATCGCCGATTGGCAACGGCAGCCCGTTCGGCGTCCATCTTAATCATCGCCCGGTCGTAGGTCATCAAGCCGTTTACCTCAATCTCGACATCGGTCGTCTGCGTATAGACTGCTGCGGACAGGCCGCCGCCGATGAGCGAACGCAGATTACTAAGAAGAGCTACGTATGCGTCGGTCAGTTCTTCGCGGGTGCTGTAAGTGCGGTATCCCCAGTTCTTCTCATCCTGCCAGGTATGGCCTTTAATCGGCAGACCCAGGCCGCCGAATTCACCCAGAACCGCCGCCCGTTTCTCTTCGACCGGCGGTGCAGCCGGGCCGGGGTAACTGTGAATATCCTGCACATCGCCTACCCCCTCGTCCTTCCAGCCGCTCGCCTGGTTTACCAACCGAGTCGTGTCCCATTCTCTAACGCGCTCAACTATTCCCGGCGTATTGTGCTGTCCCCATCCCTCGTTAAACGGCACCCACATCACGATCGACGGGCTATTGTAGTGGGTCTGGACCAATCGGCTCAACTCCAGCTCAAACTGCTTCTTATCTTCATCGGATTTATTGTTTCCGCTGGGCATATCCTGCCAGACCAGAAGACCGAGCTTGTCGCACCAATAGTAAAAACGGGCCGGCTCTATCTTGACGTGCTTACGCATCATATTGCAGCCGAGCTTCTTTAGCACCTCGATGTCGTATCGCAGGGCTTCGTCTGTCGGCGCGGCGTAAATACCGTCCGGCCAGAAGCCCTGATCGAGAGGCCCATATTGGAACAGCGGCTTATTGTTCAGCAGCAACCGCGTCACCCCGGCCTCGTCTTTGCCCAGCGAAATCTTACGCATCCCGAAATAGCTTGTAACCTCGTCAACGACCTTTTCGTTTTGCGCAAGGGTAACCTTCAAATCGTACAAAAAAGGCTCATCCGGCGTCCAGAGCCTGGCATCCTTTACTGGAAGTTTTACGCTCGGCCTGGCGACAGAAGAAGTTCCACCTGAAATCTTGATGACTTGGCCTTGACAAACCTGCTTTGAACCATCAAAAACAGCGACTTTTAAGTCAAAGTCTCCAACCGCAGCGGAAACATTTGCTAAAACTTCTACCGCCTGTCCATCCACATCAGCCGTTATTTTCAGCGACTCGATGTGTATCTGCGGCACCGGCTCCAGCCACACCGTTTGCCAGATGCCGGTGACTGCGGTGTACCATATTCCATTCGGTTTGCGGACTTGCTTTCCTCGCGGCTGAGAGCCTGCATCTGTCGGGTCCCAGACAGACAGGACAATTTCTTGCCTGCCTGAGTCCTTCAGGGCGTCGGTAATATCGAAGGTAAATGGGTCGTATCCGCCGCGATGAGTGCCAAGTTCTTTGCCGTTGACCCAGACGGTGGCCTCCCAGTCCACCGCGCCAAAATGCAGCAGTACGTTTTTGCCCGACCATTTGGCGGAAATCTCAAACGTCCGCCGATACCACAGGCGATTTCCCGGCCCAACCGGCTTCATCACGCCCGATAGAGCCGACTCAACCGGAAACGGCACAAGAATCTGCCCGTCAAAGCTACCCGGTCGTTCCGCATCCTTTGCCAGGATCGCGTACTCCCAAAGCCCGTTGAGGTTCAGCCAATCTTGCCGAACCATCTGTGGCCGAGGATATTCCGCGTGCACGTTATCCGGCGAGACATCCTTCGCCCATCGCGTTGCCAGCCCCGATCCAGTCGGGGGCTTCCACTGTCCGGCCAGGGCCGAGCATGTGAGCAAACAAACACCTGCCGCTAACCAGCGGACTGCTCTGCTGCGGTGCGCCGCGAATTTAGGCACGGATTTAGACGGATTCACACTGCTAAAAGGCAAGTCTGTGTCACCTCTGAAATCTGTGGTTTTTTTTGGTTCCATCTGTCCATTCTCCTCAAATATAGGTGGATAAAGTTGCGTATTTCAGACACGGATTTCACGGATTTACACCGTGTTAATCCCTCGACGTTGCTCGGGACGGTGTCTGTGTTAATCAGTGTCGAACCTTTTCGTTTAGATTATAGCAAATCAGCCCGTCCTGCAACCAAATTCAGTTCAGTTTCCTTTTGTCGGCCAGCCCCCATTGGCTTTTCTGGGTTCCTGCACAATTTCACTAACAGGGTGTGCCGATACACGATCGAGAGATTTTTCCTGACGGGAAAGTGTCTAATCCGGCATAGAAGATATTAGCCAGAATTTCTAAGGTTCTGTGTGAAGCTTCAGGAAGACAAAGATAGATTAGGGCTGAACCTCCTTGTTGCGTTTGGTCCCTTCGCGGTCGGCGGGAGCGTGCAGGTTTAGTGGGCCGACGGTGTGTTGAGACTGCCAAGGCATACCGACAAATGACCATTTTCCGTTATGTTGGACCGCACAGACGACTGGATGGCTCTCCGATCTCTGCCCGCTGGTCGTGCGGACGGAGAAACTCCATCCTGCCAGAGCAAGATCGCCATGGGAAATCACTCGGATGTCTGACACGCGCATTGTTGTCAAATCCCACTGTTCTACGATGCGTCTCAATTCGAAAGCTATGCTTTCCGATGCGTTCCCCGCCGTGATCAGGGTACTCGACATTGCCGAGGGTAGGCCGTATGGGAATGCGAATCCTTCCGAACAGAAAACAGACCTTATGCCATCAATGCTGGCGGCCCGTAGAGCCGAGTGGTAACTGTCTATAGTCGTCGCCACAGGATGCTGCCGTGCATCACTTCCAAGCAATGTTTTTGTTTCAACCGTGCCGTGAAAGAAGTTCCTCGTATTGATTCCCATGTCCCCAGGGCGAAAGGTCCTCGCGAGAACTTGCCCATCTCTGCGAAATAGCACACGCAGCTTCGTGTCTGCGGGTCGTTCTTCGAACATCCTGCAGCGCCACACAAGCTGTTCTGCACTGAGGATGGGCATCCGCAGGTGATGTGTGATAACATCGCCGGGGCGAATGCCAAGGCTCTCCGCCTGACCACCAGAGACGACTTCGGCTACTACAGCGTTGCTTTCCGCGAAGCAAGGAAACATAAAACAGATCTGCCAATGACCGTTCTTATAGCAGACCGTGGCAAAATCCTTTGTCACGAAACCAATCACGGCGGGTGTATCTCGCACGCTGGGCACCCGTACAGCGTGGGTCAGGAGCATTTCGGCAACGTCGCCATTCTGACGCAGCGTGAAGTCTCCTGTGGCGTCGATGAAGAGGCGCTCGGCCACTTCATTCTCAGGGTGTTCCAAGCCAGCCGCTAAGAAAGACTCAAACTGCCGACGCCCGACAACAGGCTCCTCGTGCTCGATGGGAAAGACGGTCACTGCGTCATCGCTGAAACACGATAGAATGCCCCGCAGATCTTTCTTGTTGAAGGAATTCTCCAACCGCCTAAGCATCAATGCTATTCCCGAGCTATCGCGGGGATCAGGTGATGCCCTGTCGGCTGATACTCCGGCCTGTGGCGGACTCAAGAGCAATTTCATTAAGCACAACAGAATTACAGTCTTGTGTCTCATTGTTATCATCCTTCTGGCCCCGCTAACTGAAAAAAACACAACAGAAAGCTGCGGAGCGACACGGTTAGCGTCACGTTATCTTACGCAATCAGCTCAAGACTTTCACACAATTTCTGGAAAGTTAGTCCCAATTCTTGTGCCTGGGTTTTCAGGAGATCTCCAGTTATCAGCAAAAATCGCCAGGTCAACAAAATCCACCCCTCCGCTGAGGTCGATATCCCCAAGGATAGCCAACCCGGTAAGAACCTGGAGCATCTCTCCAGCATACGCGTACTGAATATTGCCCTAGCGCGAAAGGTGCTCGTACACTTTACCTTCAGGGTCTATCCCGCCAACAAGGGCTTGGCGTGCAGTGCCTTTTCTACTCCTGAGACCAGTAAAGTTTTTACCGCCGAGTGCGCAAAGACCGCGCAACGGAGAACGGAGAACGGAGAACGCAAAACGGATGACGGATGNNTCTGTCTTCTGTCTTCACATTTTCCTCTGCGGTCTCAGCGTGCTCTGCGGTTAACTCGGTAATACGTCTGGCGCTATCAGCACTTTTGAGCGAGAATTTGCCCCATTTTGATGGTTTAGCCGCCCGCCGCCCCGACTCGCGTCGCAAGACGCGGCGGCAGGCCCTTCGACAGAGAGTTTACCCCTTCAACTGCGTTCAGGGCAGGCTCTGAGCGTAAGCCGAATGGGCTCAGGGCAGGCTTGGGGGAAAAAATATCGTAGAGAACCCCCTGCGTAAAGCAGGAGGCATGAACCCGCCAATAACAGGGAACCCCCTGCGTAAAGCAGGGGACTAAACCTGCAGGCCGGCGATGACAACCACGTATTCGCCCCTGAGGTGGTCTTCAAGCTGGGCTAATAACTGCGATAATCGGCCGCGTTTTACGGATTCAAAAACTTTCGTCAATTCCTTGGCCAACGCAGCCGGGCGGTCGCCAAAAACCTCGAGGGCATCCTGCAAAAAACTTCGTAAGCGATATGGACTTTCATAATAAATAAGCGTGTGCGGCGAATCTTTATCCACCGCTAAAAACTTCTTCCGTTTGCTGCTGGTGCGGGGCGGAAAACCACGAAAAGTAAAGCTGTGCGTGGCAAGGCCGGACAAAATTAGAGCCATCACCAGAGCCGTAGGGCCGGGAATCATTGTCACCTCTATGCCGCCTTCAATTGCAGCGCGGACCAGGACAAAGCCCGGATCGGAGATGCCGGGCGTGCCGGAATTTGTCACTAAAGCGACAGATTTACCATCTTTAAGTAAGGCGACGATTTTCTTAGCGACCCTGATTTCGTTATGCTCGTGGAAAGAGATTTGCGGCTTTTTGATGTCGAAATGCTTAAGCAATAGCCCGGTCTTACGGGTATCTTCGCTGGCGATGTAATCGACCTTGCGAAGCGTATCGAGCGCCCGCAGCGAGATGTCGGACAGATTGCCGATGGGTGTCGCCACCAGATAGAGCATTGTTTTGTCCTTGATAAGGTCAGATGACCCTGTAGGCCAGATTCTTCCCCTTCGACCCCTCAACTGCGTTCAGGGCAAGCTTTTTGCGCTCAGGGCAAAGGCTTTTTGCGATCAGAATGACAATCAGCGGGACTTTACGTATAGTCCTTTACGTCTTTTAGCGAGGATTTTTCGCCCGCCTTTGGTTCGCCTCCGAGTCCGGAAGCCGCAGGTTCCTATCTTTTTTCTCGTGCTTTTTCGAGGATTCTCCATATTATGCTCGCTCCGCTTGCGTTCGTAGATGTTCTTTTGCCTTGTGCAATTTCTGTGAAAAGTCGCTGTTTCTAAACTGCGATGTCCATCGCCTGATGGTGATCCAGCCGCCAAACCGGATCAGGCGGTTACGCCAGGCTCGATACCACCGTCTCCAGCCAAACTCAAGATTATGCAGGAAGAAAACCAAGCCGGGGAAAGAAAATATGCTTGCAGCTATCAAGAATATATATTTGAACTGATAGAACCTGCCCATAATCTTTTTGACGGAGTTCTGCATCTGGTCGGCGGTCATCGGCTCATCAGGCTCAAACAAAGGAAAGTTGCCGTCATAGTATTCCCAGCCGACATCATCGGTCGAGTAAATCCTGTTTTGTTTTTCAAGTCTGCGTCTCAATTCCGTCCCGGGCAGAGGGACCGGCAGCAAAACCTGCACAGTGTCAATCTTGGCTTTCTTGATGAAACTTCTGAAGTATTCGGCCCGCTCTTTGACCGGCATATTGAAATTCACGCCTTCTGTTTTCGGATAGCCAAAGATGAACATCCCGTGCACGAGAAATCCAAATTTGTGATATGTCCTGGTCAGCGACAGCATATCTTCGGCTCGGACGCGCTTATTCATAGCTGCCAATTCTTCTTCAATCGGCGATTCAAAACCGATGGCTACCGTCTTAATGCTCGCCTGCTGCATAGCAGCCAGCAGCTCGGGGTCTCTGGCTTTATCCAATCTTATCTGAACCGTTATGACCAGCTTTCTGTTTATGCCCTTTTGGTAGTCCCTGAGCATGTTACAGAGTCGTATCGTCTCATCCCGCTGCTGCCCAAAAAGGTCGTCAACGATAAAGAAATGCCTGGCGTTGCGTGTCTCGACAAGAAAGCTGATATGCTCAAGCAGTCGCTCGGGCGAGGCGTATCTTGGCTTACCCTTGACGGTGCAGAACTCGCAGGCCATTGCGCAGCCGCGCGTCCTTCCGACAGGATAAATGCTGATCTTGGCGTAGCGAACTAACGAAAAATCCGGTAAAGGCAGTTTGTCAAAATCGGTCAGCGGCTCTCTTGGCGACGTGCAAACGGTCCGGCCGTCGCGCAGGTAGGCAATGCCTTTAATCTGGCTTACATCCTGCTTGCCTTCCACCGCCCGCAGAAGCTCTTTAATCGTCTGTTCTGCCTCGCCAATAACCACGTAGTCGAGGCCGCTGCGCAGCGCCCCAGCTATATTTTCTTCGACAAAATGCTGGCCGCCGGCGATAGTGACAATACCCTTATCTTTGTAAAAGCGGGCTAACTTGCAGAGTCTCGGTATGGTGCTGGTCAATCCTCCATAAAACCCGACAACATCGGCGGGTCTGTGTCGCTGCAGAAACTCGTGGTCGGCGCCAATCAATTTGTCCCTTGGGCCGTACCTGCGAAGGTTATTTTCATCTATAACCTCGGCATCCCACCCTTCCATCTCATTCACGGCGGTGGCCACGCATACCGGCCCCAGAGCGGTGGTCGTCCTGGCGATGCGAGAATAAATGTTAAACGCCGGATAAGCCGGAATGACAACTCTTAACCTATGCCTCTTTTTCGATAAATCAATCATATCAACAAACCCGAATCCCAATTTATCGCGATTAAATAAGCCGGCTAAATTCCTTCCGCCGCGAAAAGCGGACTCAGAATTACGCTCGTTCCTGTCGCCGGCCACAGAACATCGATGCCTCGGTGTATCACCTTAACATTTCTTGGTGTCGAATCATAACATTTTCCGCAGGTATTTCAAGTCTTTCCCGTCGCCGTGCCGGCGACGGCTAAAAATGAGCAAAAATACAAGGGTGCAATTACTCCATCTCGTACAGGATAAGCGCACAGGCGACCACGGCAGCGGTCTCGGTTCGCAGAATTCGTTTTCCAAGGTTCACCGCTGCGGCACCTTTTTCACAGGCGGCGGCAACTTCCTCATCGCTAAACCCACCTTCAGGGCCGATAAGTAAGGCGATGCCAGCCGGTGCGGGACGGCCAGCTTGCAGAAGCTCTCGCAGAGTGCGACTGCCCGCCTGCGGAGAGGCGATAAGACAGCGGTCAAAGGCGCTAAGTCCGGCTAAAGCGTCGGCGAATTTGACGGGACGTTCAAGCTGCGGGATTCGGCCACGACCTGATTGTTCAGCGGCTTCCGTAACAATGCCTTTCCAGCGGGCGAGTCGGTGCGGCGTAATGGTATCCGCCCGGCGGACGATACTGCGCTGCGTCACCACCGGCACAAAGCGTGTAACGCCCACCTCGGTACACTTCTGCAGGACCCATTCAAATTTCTCGCGGGCAAGAATACTCTGGTAGAGCGTTATCTGCGTGCGTGGTTCGCCCTGAGCCGGCTGCTTATCCATCACTCGGCCCACCACCCGTTGCCGAGCCACGTCGGTTATCGCCGCCACATATTCATAGCCGGTGTTATCGAGCACGATAATTTGGTCGCCAGGCGTCATCCGCAGGACATTGCGAATTTGATGAGCCTGCCGGCCACTTAGGACTACCTGTCCGCCGTGTAAGTTTTCGCCCGAAACAAAAAAACGATGCATCGCTTTAAGGTCCTTGGCATCCGTTACCGAAAGTGTGCCTATTATATAATTGCCGAGGCGGATTCCGCACCTGCAAAAGTGAGCCGAAACTGCGATTTTGCCAACGACACGCAAGCCCAGGCCAAATATAATGCCTTCTGTGGTGACCAACGGTGAAAGACAAAAGAAGGCCTATCTTTATGCCCTGATTGCGGTTTTCTTCTGGGCAACTATCGCTACTGCTTTCAAGATTTCTTTAGGTCATCTGCCGATTTTGCCGCTATTGCTTTACGCCTCAATCACATCAGCAGCAGTGCTTTTTGCTTATTTGCTGTTTGCCGGAAAGCTGACACTACTGAAAACCTTATCCAGGCAAGACTATTTGCGCTCTGCCCTGTTGGGATTTCTTAATCCCTTCCTATATTACATAATCCTCATTAAAGCCTACGATATGCTGCGCGCCCAGGAAGCGATGACCATAAACTGGAGCTGGCCGATGACGCTTGTTTTGTTGTCAATCCCCCTGCTGCACCAGAGAATCAAGTTAAGGAACATCCTGGCGATAGCGATCAGCTTTTTCGGGATCTACACTATTGCCACCGGCGGCGATATCTTCGGATTCAGGTTCACAAATTCTGCCGGCGTAATACTGGCGCTAATCAGCACCCTAATCTGGACTACATTCTGGATCTACAATGTCAGAGATAAGCGTGACGAGGCGGTCAGATTATTCCTGAATTTCGCGTTCGGCTCTGCCTATGCTTTGCTTGCATTTTTCTTAATGCTGCCTTTTGTGAAAGTCGAAGTCCCAAACGCCAAAGGTATCCTGGGGGCGGTCTACATCGGATCATTTGAAATGGGGATTACTTTCCTGGTTTGGCTAAAGGCACTGAAATTAGCCAAAACTACCGCGCATGTTGCAAACCTGCTTTATCTGGCCCCTTTTTTCTCGCTGGTGCTGATTTCTTTAGTGGTGGGCGAGAGAATTCTGCCCTCGACAATAATAGGATTGGTCTTCATTGTAGCTGGTATAATACTACAGAGGCTCTGGAGTTAGTATTGGATTGGAGCGGCAAAAAAGATATATGAACGGAGGTGCGCAGAATGTGGATAAACAAAAAACGCCTATTAGTAACAGGCTGTATATCGGTAGGATTCATCGCGGCGGCTATGAGCTATGCAATGTCGGGTAAACCAGCTAAAGACGAATCGCCGGGTCTTGGTGAAGCCCAGGCAAAAATCGTGAGCGTACTGCAAGAGATGTCTAAGAGCGAGCGGTCGGCGATGTGGAACGTCACGCCGGAAGACGGCAGATTATTGCGAGTGCTGACCGAAGCGGCAGGCGCTAAGAACGTGGTGGAGATCGGCACCTCCAATGGCTACTCAGCCATCTGGTTCTGCCTGGCTCTGCGGGCAACGGGCGGCAAACTGACCACGCACGAAATTGATGCCCGCCGCCTTTCTCTTGCCCGCGAAAACTTCGAGCGTGCCGGCGTCAGTGACATCGTCACGCTGGTCGAGGGAGACGCCCACCAGACTGTCACCAGGCTGAAAGAGCCTATCGACATCCTCTTCTTGGACGCCGATAAGGCCGGCTACCTGGACTATCTGAACAAGCTGCTGCCGTTGGTCCGGCCTGGCGGCCTGATTCTGGCTCACAATACCAGCGACCTCGGCTCGATGATGCAGGATTATCTCAAGGCTGTCACCACCAACCCGGACCTGGAAACGATATTTTTGCATGAGGAGGACATGGGCATTGGCGTGACACTAAAGAAACGCCGGTAAATCAGCGTGTAGCCTGTAGGATGGGCTTTAGCCCATGCGGATTGTTGAACCGAACGAGCGGACGCACGCGGAGCTTTGTAAGCTTCTCCAGTGTCGTTGGTTTTGAATGTTGGCTGAGTATACAGGTAATCATAATACGAGCCTATGCTGATAGTACCCCACATTCCAAGTGATCGAGAGCGCTACGAAGATAACCTTTGGGTCAAATCTAAGTGCTACCGTTTCTATGTTGAGCAACGTCGTCTTCACTGCAATTTCTTGCAGATTATGGACTTGTGGCTCCTTGCTCCTTGTTGCACAGAATGCGCCTTGTCAAACCCATTGACAGGTAACGCAATTCCTGACATCCTTCCGCAATCTTGGGAGTGCGACTTACTGTTGAGTGTGTGTCAAAGTGTACTTGGACAAACTCAAACGGCTTTGCGTGAAAATCCTGACTTTCATTACTTTTGTAAAACGTGTGGGCGTGAACTCAGACCTTGGGTGGATAGTCAAATATATGTTGTGTCCTATCATCTCGAGGAGCACTATGGTATTCCGCTTGAAACGCCACCGCGAAAAAAACCAGCTATAATACTGCGAGAACAGATCATAGGACTATACGATAATCGATGTTTCGGTTGTAATTCAGAAAAGGAGCGTCTGGACATAGACCATATTCTTCCAAAAGCTGCCGGTGGGGACGCTGCATTTAGAAATCTTCAACCTCTCTGTAGATTATGCGGCGCGCGCAAAGGGAACCAACTGCCTGAAGAAATAGAAGTATATTCAACAATCTATTTTGGTCCCTATCCGTCAGACGGGTATGAAGGCTTGTTTTGGTAGAACAACCGCATGGGCTAAAGCCCATCCTACCGGTATTTGTAAGGAACATTCACCAATGTCACCGTTCTAAATCGTAGAAAGAGGTTTTGCGCAGGTCGGTGGAAGGAATCATCTTGCTGTGGTCTCTGGGGCTGTAGATTCTCTTTAGATTTTCCAATCGTCCGAGCTTTTCCAGCCTCTCATAAATCTTGAACCAGCCGCAATCTCTTTCCGGGTCAATCTCACATTTCCCATCGCAAGTGCCACCGCAAGGACCATTGAGCAGCTCTTTCGCGCAGGACGTGATCGGGCAGATGCCGCCGGTGTAATCCAGAGCGCAGTCTCCACACGCCTCGCAGCGTTCGTCAGCCGGCCAGAGCCCCTGTAATCCGCCCAGAGAAATAGTATTGGCCCCCGGATGCACGACCATATCCACAACTTTAGCTACCGCCTGGACGCCAATCCCGCAGGTTAGTGCCAGAATAGAATCCACCTGCTTGAGCTTATCGCGCTCGGTCGCCAGCCTTGTTGCCACCAGTATTTCATTGCACAGAAAATCCACCAAAACCTCACCGGCTATGCTCTTGCCCGCTTTTTGCAGTTCGGCTTTAATTTCGCAAAGCGCCTTTTGGCCGCCCGTCTGGCAGACCTCGGCACAGCCATTGCAGGCCAGCAAGAAAATACTCTGCTCCCGGCCAAGCGACTGGAGGATTTCATCTGTGGGCTTATTCTGTGTGTACAGCATCTTCGATTTCCTTCACGACCGTATCAATGATTTCAGGAATTTTCTGCTCAACTTCATCCGCTAATTCCAAACCGTAGCCGACTTCGGCTGGTTCGACTCCAATTATCACAATTTCCTCAGGCACACAGTTGAGCCTTTCAGCAACAGCTAAGGCATCAATCAGGCCGACCTGGTGCAAGCTGATTCTGGAGCCTCCTTGCCCCGCTAGGATTTCAGCCAGCTTGTCTTCTTCGCCCGCCCGAAACTTGGCTCTGTAAATGGTGCCGGGTTTTTGCCCGGCTCTTAGCGCATCAATTACTATCAATTTTTCTGCCCTTTGCGCCAGCAAAAGGGCATCCAGAGCAGCCGTTCCGCCATCTACAACCTCCACATCAGCAGGCAAAGGCTCTTTCTGCAGGAGCGCAGCGACATGCGCGCCGACACCTTCGTCCCTGAGCAGGATATTGCCCAGGCCAAGAATCAGAATTCGTCTTCCGCGGCAACTTTCAAACAACCTTGAATACTCCTAACGTATTCTCTCCGGCGTCAAGTAAATGAACAGAGCAAGCCAGGCAGGGATCGAACGAGCGTACAATCCGCACAAGCTCAAAGGGATTATCTTTATCCTTAACTTTTGTGCCTATTATTGCCTGCTCGAGCGCTCCGGGCTTGTCCTTGTCATCCTTCGGCGAGGCGTTCCATGCGGTCGGCGTAATTACTTGATAGCGGTCAATTCTCTTTCCCTTGATACTTATCCAGTGCCCGACAGAACCCCGCGCAGCCTCGGCAAGACCGGCGCCGCTGGCTTCATCCGGGATTTCGCTCGCGACGATAGTCGGCTGCCCGGGCTTTAGCTGCTGCAGCCAACCCACCATGGCCTCGGCAATCAGCTTAGCCTCCAAGGCTCTGGCGGCGTGCCGGGCCAAACACCGAAAACAAATCGCCAACGCCCTCGCCAAGCTCTTTAAGCACAGAATCAACAAGCTTCTTTGTTTTTGCGTCACCTTGAACATAGTTGCCCACCATTCGCGACAGCGGTCCCACTTCGCAAACCTTTCCCTTATATCGGGGCGACTTCAGGAATGAATAGGCCCGTTTTTTCGCCAAGTCGGGCTTGGTTTCTCCCTGGGCGGGGTTTTTGCCCGAATCGCAGTCCGCATACCAGGAATGTTTAACGTCCTCGGTGATATTCTCTTTGGCAAACGGCTCGACCTTAAAATCGGGAGAAATTATACCGCTTTTGAAAAGTTTGCCGTTCGGCAGATCAAAACCACCATACGAAAGCAGCCTTTTGCAGCCGGCGCCGATGCCAAAATAATCATCGTAGCTCTTGGCAACGGCTAAGACGTCAGGGATGTAGACGTTATCAACGAAGTTTCTTATCTCGTTCAATCGCCAAAGGAAATTAGTTATCTTATCTTCGGTAGGCTTTTCGGTGACGCCGCCGGGAACTATGCCAACTTCGTGCGGCATCCTTCCGCCGAAGATCGCCAGCATCTCGTGACATTTACGCCGGATATCCAGAGCCGTCACATAGTGATTTACCAGCTCGGCGTTCGCCTTGCCGGATATTCGATAGTCGCCCTCATACCGCGGCACGAACGGATAAAGCTCGCCCAAAGCACCGACGGCGTCCACGTAATCCAGAGCCGCCAGATGATAAAAGTGCAGGATGTGTGACTGCAAAAAACTTGCCCCAAATATCAATGCCCGGATAAGTTTGCCGTTGTCGGGCACTTTGCCATCCACACCGAAAACCTCATCCAGGCAAAGTGCAGAGGCCGTTGCATGGGCGATCGGGCAGACGCCGCATATCCGCTGCGTCAAACGATTGGCGTCACGAGTTCAATACGGCTGGCGCCTGGACTACAGTTGGTGGAGTCCGGCGAGAGGACTGGCCGGAATGGATGAGAAGGTTTAAAGATTATTGAGAAACAACCGCTTCATGCTTACAGATTTGCCTGCTCTGACCTCTATTAGTACTGCTGAATTTACTGACATGAAATAATGTTGCCAAACGCGACTTGGCGTTTGGCGGCCGTCATAAGCCGGCCATTTCCAGAACGGTACCTATATCCCGTTCCCAGGCCAAATACATAATGTGAATTCCCTGGTACAGGTCCTTTAGCTGCTTAATTAAACGGGCAGAGATTTCCAGACTCTTTTTTACTCTTTCTTCTTTCGACACGCTGGCTAATTCATCAATAATCTCATCAGGGACATGAATCCCCGGGACTTTTGTATTCATAAACTTCAGTTTCTCTACTTAGTTTGTGCCAATTTCCGCCGAAGTCATTGAAGACGTAGGCAGGGTAAGTTTGAGCAACAAACCTACATTCACTTCGTTCCGTAAATTTGGGCCTCACTTAGCACTTTATTTCACTTAAAATCTTCCGTGTGGGGTCAACTTTATTTAAGGTATAAAAATGTAGTCCCGGCGAGCCGCCTTTAAGCAGGTCTTTACACTGCTGAACAGCAAACTCTACGCCCGTTTTGTAAGTGC
>JAFNGF010000190.1 GCA_017885385.1 Planctomycetota bacterium | reverse complement strand
ATATTCGTCTACAAAGGAGCGGTTTAGCCCAATTGCCTCAAACAATTGTGCCCCCGTATAGCTGCGCAACGTGGATATACCCATCTTGCTCATCGTTTTCAGAATGCCTTTCTTGACGGCAGCTATGTAGTTGTCCGCAATCTGTGAAGCTTCCATATCAGCGGGCAGCTCACCTTGTTTGTGCAATTCATTGAGAGTTTCGAGCGCTAAGTAAGGATTCACCGCATTGGCGCCATAGCCGCATAGCAGACAAAAGTGCATAACTTCCCTTGGCTCACCACTGGCAACGATTATTCCCGCCTCGCCGCGCAAACCTCGATTAAGCAGACTGTGATGAACGGCAGAGGTAGCTAAAAGTGATGGAATTGGAGCCTTTGTGCTAGAGACGTCTCGGTCGCTGATTATTATAAGTGAGGCGCCTTGTTCAATTGCCCGCACCGCAGAATCAGAAAGGCAAGCCAATGAAGATTTTAGGGAGCTTGCCGGGCTGCGGACATTTGCGTCAAAAACCGCCGAGAGGGTAGTCACCTTGAGATCGGCTCTTTGTGTTGTGCGGAGCCGCTCAATATCTTCGTTGGCCAAAATAGGATGTGGCAGCTTTAGCTGTCTGCAATGCTGAGGGCTTTCATCGAGTATATTAAGCTTTTTGCCCACAAAGTTCATCAAACTCATAACCAAGCCTTCCCGCAGCGGGTCTATGGCGGGATTAGTGACTTGGGCAAAAAGCTGCTTGAAATAATCAAACAACAGTCTTGGTCTATCAGAAAGCACTGCCAATGGAGTGTCGTTTCCCATCGAACCAACAGGTTCCTGAGCATTTAGTGCCATTGGAACCAGGATCATCTTCAGCTCTTCGCGTGTATAGCCGAACAATCGCTGTCTCTGTGCTAATTTCTCAGGGTCGGTCTTGATTGGCTTAGGTGCATCAAACAAACCACGCAGCTCAATCCTGTTTTCATCCAGCCATCTACGATAGGGTTTTTGTCTGGCAATCTTGCTTTTTATTTCGTTGTCAGAGATTATCCTGCCCTCGGCGGTATCCACAAGAAACATGTGACCTGGACGCAGACGGCCTTTTCTGCGGACCTTTTCGGGTGGGAGTTTTATCACTCCAGCTTCGCTGGCCATAACAACCAATCCATCTGTGGTAACGACATACCGACAGGGTCTGAGCCCGTTGCGGTCCAAGGTGCCTCCAACAATCCGGCCATCGGTAAAAACAATCGCTGCGGGACCATCCCATGGTTCCATTATTGACGCGTGATATTCGTAAAAGGCTCGCTTGTCGGTGCTGATGAGGTATCTTGACCCGAAGGCTTCAGGGATCATCATCATTATTGAGTGCGGCATACTTCGGCCGGCACGCACAAGCAGCTCAAGAACGCTGTCAAAACAAGCTGAATCACTCAGCTCCGGCGTAAGCACTGGAAAAAGGTCGCTGATATTGTCTCCAAAGGCCTCGCTTGCCATTTTCTTCTGCCGAGCCCACATCCAGTTGCGATTACCGCTAAGTGTATTTATCTCCCCATTGTGAGCTATGCAGCGGAATGGCTGCGCGAGCTGCCAGTTTGGAAACGTGTTTGTGCTGTAACGCTGATGTACTATTGCAAGGGCAGAGGCAACTCGCTCATCGGCAAGGTCTGGATAATATGCAAATAGCTGCCAAGCCATAAACATCCCTTTGTAGCAAATGGTCCTGGACGATAATGAGGCGACATAAAAGTCTTCGCCCTGTTGGCCAAATTGTTTTCTAACTGTTTTCTCAGCGCGTTTGCGGGCCAGGTACAACTTTCGCTCCAGTTGTTCGCCTTCCAAGCCGGCTCCATCGACAAAGACCTGTTTAATAGTAGGCTCTGCCTCCAACGCAATTGGCCCAAGGCAATCATTAGATGTCGGCACACTACGCCAGCCCAGCACTTTCATTCCATAGTAATTGATCGAATCTTCCAGCACCTTGTCACATTTTGCACCAAGCTCATTGTCCTGCGGGCCGAATACCATCCCGACGCCGTACCTTGCTTGTCCCGAGGCCTCCGAGGGAACTGCTCGCGAAAAGTGGGACGCTATCAATCTGGAACCAGACCCCTCGATTCCTCGGGGCAGGGGTAAAGTAATGCCGAGCCGGCTGCACTCTTCTTCCAAAAACTTGTGCGGAATCTGAAACAAAATACCTGCACCATCGCCGGTAATCTCGTCTGCACTTGCTGCGCCGCGGTGACGCAGGTTAAGCAGTATCTCTTTGCCGTGCTCGATAATCGAGTGGCTGCGCTGACCCGAGATATTTACGACTGCACCGATCCCGCAGCCGTCATGCTCACGTCGGCTTTCATATAGACCCTGATTTTCCAAAATTCGAGCCATTTTTAGCTGTCGTAGTACAGATAGAACTCGTACGGATGCGGGCGCAATGCCATCTCGTCAAGCTCCTTCTCACGCTTCCATTTGGTCCAGGTTTCTATCACATCATTGGTGAGCACGCCGCCTTCCAGCAGGAACTTGCGGTCTTTCTCCAGCGCATCAATCGCCTCAGCCAGCGAGCCGGGGGTTTTGGGGTACTTGGACAGCTCTTGAGGTGTCATCTCATAAATGTCCCGGTCAAGTGGCTCGCCCGGATCGATCTTATTCTGGATGCCGTCTATTGCTGCCATTAACATAGCTGTCCACGTGAGATACCCGTTCGCAGTGCAGTCCGGACAACGAAACTCAAGACGCTTTGCCTTCGGATTCTCCGAATACATCGGGATGCGTACGCCTGCTGAACGGTTGCGCTTGGACATCACAAGATTCACCGGCGCTTCAAAACCGGGCACCAGACGGCGGTAGGAGTTTGTCGTCGGGGCGCCAAAGGCCAGAATCGCAGGCGCATGTTTGAGAATACCGCCAATTGAGTACAGGCCAATATCGCTGAGGCCGGCATATTCTTTGCCTGCAAATAAGGGCTTTCCATTTTTCCACAATGAAAAGTGAGTATGCATCCCGCTGCCGTTGTCTTGAAAGATCGGCTTGGGCATAAATGTCACCGTCTTGCCGTTTCGCTTGGCAACGTTCTTGGTGATGTATTTATACCACATAAACTGGTCGGCCATCTTTACCAGCTCCGTAAACTTCATATCAATCTCACTTTGACCGGCGGTCGCTACCTCATGGTGATGCGCTTCGACCATAATCCCGACCTTTTGCATCTCCGTTACCATTTCGCCGCGCAAGTCATGATATGTATCAGTCGGGCTTACCGGGAAATACCCGCCCTTGAAGCTGGGCTTATACCCTAAGTTCGGCTCCTCAAAGCGTGCTGTATTCCATGCCCCTTCCACAGAATCAATCTTATACATTCCCGTGTGTTGATTCTGCTCGTAGCGGACCTCGTCGAAGATGAAGAACTCCGGCTCGGGCCCGACGTAGCAGGTATCGGCAATGCCTGTTTCTTTCAAATAAGCTTCACCTTTCCTTGCTACATATCGCGGGTCTCGGCTGTAATTGTCCTTGGTGACAGGGTCAACAATGTTAGCTATCACGCTGATAGTCGGTTCCTTGAAGAATGGGTCAAGCACCGTGGTATTAGGGTCTGGTACAGCCAGCATATCCGACACGTGTATTCCCTGCCATCCGCGAATTGACGAGCCGTCAAAACCAACGCCCTCAACAAATGTGCTTTCGTCCCAGGTGTCAAGTGGGAACGTGCAGTGTTGCCACGTGCCCAGTAAATCCGTGAATTTCAGGTCCACCATTTTCACATTGTTCTTCTTTGCGAATTCAAAGAACTCTTTAGGTGTCATTTCTTGATCCCTTTCAAAAATTGGGTTGTTATTCGGCTTGCGGTCAGTCACCCGATCGCCTGACCGCCCCTTTCGCCTGTCCGGATACGGATGCACTCAGGCAAATCCAATACGAATATTTTCCCATCGCCTATCTGCCCCGTTCTCGCTCCTTCGGTAATGGCACGGATTGTTGGCTCAACAAAGTTGTCGTTGACCGCGATTTCAAGACGGATCTTTCTCAGAAGATTTCCGGTCTCTTTGAATCCTCGGTAAATCTCTGTAAGGCCTTTCTGCCTGCCGTGTCCCAGCACCTCGTTGACTGTAATCAGATTGACCTCGGCCTTATACAGCTCTTCTTTTACCTGTTCCAGTCGATGTGGCTGAATTATGGCGATTATCAATTTCATAACGGATTTCCTTTCACCAGTTATTCCAGCATTGTATAAGCACGTTCATTGTGCTGAGTAAGGTCAAGCCCCATCGCCTCTTTCTCCTCGACGACCCGCACGCCGATAACTACGTCAACCAGCTTGTAGATAATGAAAGTGATGACAAGTGCGTACACTATCGTTACAAGCACCGCGGCAAGTTGTATCAGGAACTGCCGGGGATTTCCAAAAAGCAAGCCGTCCGCACCGGCAGGGTTGATTGCCTTGGCCGCAAATAGTCCTGTTGCCAGTGCTCCCCATATACCACCAATACCGTGAATACCGAAAGCATCAAGCGAATCATCGTAACCGAGCTTGTGTTTGACAAACCCAACCGCGACATAGCAGAAAACACTTGCCAATAGTCCAATCACTATCGCCGCTGCGACACCGACATACCCTGCTGCCGGTGTAATGGCCACAAGTCCTGCTACGGCGCCGCTGATGGTGCCGAGCATCGTAGGATTGCCGTTGAATCTCCAATCCAGAAGAGCCCAGGACAGGGCCGCTGCCGCTGCAGCCGTGTTGGTAACGACAAAGGCATTTGTGGCCAGGCCGTTTGCACCGAGTGCGCTGCCCGCATTGAACCCGAACCATCCAAACCAAAGCATGGCGGCTCCCAGGACGCTGAAGGGCAGATTATGCGGCGGGGTCGGATGTTTGTCGTAGTACCTTCTCTTGCCGATTACAATCGCTGTAATCAGCGCCGCAATGCCGGCGTTAATGTGAACCACCGTTCCACCCGCAAAATCAAGTGCGCCAAGATTCCTCAACCATCCTCCGATTCCCCACACCATGTGCGCCACAGGGTCGTATACGAATGTTGCCCAAAGAATCGTGAAGACCAAGAATGCGGAAAACTTCATTCTCTCTGCGAACGCTCCGATAATCAGAGCGGGCGTAATTATCGCAAACATCCCTTGGAAAATCATAAATGCTTGGTGTGGAACCGTTGATGAGTAATCTGGGTACGGCGCAAGCCCAACACCTTTTAATCCGAACCATTTCAGAGAGCCAATAAAACCGTTGCCGGGTGCAAAAGAAAGACTGTAGCCGAATAGCACCCATTGCAGGCTCAGCGCGGCTAATATGATGAAGCATTGCATCAGGACACCCAAAACGTTTTTGCGTCTGACCAGCCCGCCATAGAAGAACGCAAGGCCCGGCGTCATAAGCATCACCAGCGCCGCACAGGTCAGGACCCACGCAGTGTCACCTGTATCAATCGCGTGTTTGGCCGCGCCGCTCGCGATGCTGTTTCCATCAGAGGCATACGTGCTACCAACCGAACCTGCAAGAGTCGCCAGGGTAAACCCGGTCAGCCGAGATCCCCATGTCCCGCCTCTTTTTGTGTTGCCCTTTCGCGTGCGCATAATACCCACCTCTTAGCTACTATAAGTTCTACGGTGATGTAAATACTTAGGTTATTAGGATATGTAATCGCCGTGCCAGGGACTCTGGCACAACAGTCCATTGAGTTAACTGTTAATGATTTTTTCAGCTTCCTCTCTGTAGGCATCCATGACATAGGGGATACCGGAAACCTGGGCCGCTTCGGGAGTAAGAGCCATCAAATCATCTCTGCTGATTGTGCAGACTTTGAAATTCCTGCTGCCCGCCATGAATTGCTGCAGGCCAACTTTGAGCTTGTCAACAAACGTGTACAGGCCTATTGCCCCGAGCGGCATTTCCTTAACGGTGTCCCTGCCGTATTTAGCAACGAGGTCCTCATAGCAAACAAAAATCTCCTCAACCTTTGAGCCAAAGTCACTGACGGTTTTGGGCAGGGCGTTCGCACCTTCCTCCAGCCATAATCCGATATTCTTGGCGACCATACCGGGAATCATCAAAGCCCGGCCCATACAAACGGCCTTAACATAGGGGGCACCCATCGCCAGTATCTTGAAGATATGGTCTTCGGTGCTGCAACCACCAGCCATAGCGATATCCGGTACAAAGGCACCTTTGGCTGCTAACTTCTGGCACAACTGGTAGGTCATCGATTGCAGATAGAAGGTCGGAATGCCCCATTCCTCCATCATGCGCCAAGGGCTCATACCCGTCCCGCCTGGTGTGCCATCGATGGTTAATAAGTCCAGTTTGGCATCAGACGACCATCTAATGGCCATTGCTAACTCTCGCATCGGGTAGGCACCGGTCTTGAGTGTCACGCGCTTGGCACCGAGCTTTCGAATCCGTTCAACTTCTTTCATGAAACCTTTTTGGTCGATAAAGCCCAGACGCGAGTGTCTTTCAAAGTGCTTTAAGGCACCTTCTTTGAAGGCCTTTTGGTGGGCTTCGACGGATGGGTCAGGAGTAACCAGATAGCCCCTTTTTTGCAATTCAAGGGCCCGCTCAAGTGAATCAACCTGAATCTCGCCGCCAATGCATTTTGCGCCCTGTCCCCATTTAAGCTCAATAGTTTCAACGCCGAGCTTTTCAATAACATATTCCGCTACACCTAAACGGGTATCTTCTACATTCATCTGCACTATCAAATCGCCATAGTCCTCATACCATCTGCGGTATTGTTCAACCCGTTGGGCCATATTTGGTGCTTTTTTAATCTTGCCTTTTGAATCCAGTTCCAATTCCGGGTCGATACCGCATACATTTTCACCACAAACAATGGTAATGCCGGATATAGCTGCACCGGCAGCAAAATGCTCCCAGTTCTTGCGGGCAACATCCGTCGAGCCTAACGCACCTGTGAACACAGGCACGCGCATCTTAACTTTTGTTCCACAGCCATACTTGGTCTCGGTGTCAACCATTGGAAATAGTGTGTTGTCCGGGGTACCGTTTTGGCCTTCGGGAAGGCCTTTTGCACCCAGCGCATAGCCCTGTATATTGAGGTGCGAATAGTCTATTGGGTAGTCCTTGTCACCACCTGCAGTAAGAGTGCCGAACGGGCCTGGGTAGATCACCTCTCGGCCGCGGAACGAAGACTTGAAAATCTCACAGTTGCCGCGACAACCGTCAATGCAGCGGGTACAGATTCCCGAGACTGGCGAAACGTTTCGTGAGCGATTCACTGTCTGCGTACATTCGTTGGCGTTTGGTCGTTGCAAGTTCATTTCTACGACTCCTTAAAGTATCCGACTAAAAAACTTCCGGTATAGCCGCTAACCGTATTTTTTACGCGGCGGTATCGTTCGAAATTACAACTCTACTTACCTATGTCCGAAAAGGCCTTTAACTGTATAAGGGGTCGCAAAGTCCGTGCCAAAAGCGGCTGAAACATGCAAGTCCTTTGTTAGTAAGGACATATCACGATTTCAATAAGGCGGTTGACAGGCAGAACGCAACATATTTGTAGGGCCGCCGCGATGGGTTGCATATTTGTTACCGATTTTGGAGGTTTGTAACAAACTTTGGAAATTGTCTGCAAAAATAATCAATGTAATTGAGCTGACTTAACCCTTTTCTACACAGGAGTTTATGGCAAATGAGCGTGGTGGTGCGCTTGGCAAAGAGAGAATGTCGTTGCCTCGGCGCGCAAATATGTTACAATTTTGTTGTACAGACGAACCGGCAGAGACCGAGAGGCTGTACAAAAAGGGCATGAAAGGAGAAGTAATAAATATGCGGGTCTCGTCCGGACAAATAGTGCAGCGCGTCACACAGCTTGAGACACTTTACAAAATTAGCCAGATATTTCCTGCCGGAACAGGCCACAAGCATGGTCTATCTGAAGTGCTAAATATTCTCGCTGGGGAGCTTGGTCTTAATAGAGGCATGATTACCCTTCTGACGCCGAGCGGCGATGAGGTTATGATTGAAGCGGTGCATAACCTCTCTGAGGAGTATGGTCGTAAGATCCGATATCGCATCGGTGAGGGTGTTACCGGAAGGGTTATGGAAACGGGAAAGGCAATGATCGTGCCAAGGGTTTCTCAAGAACCGCTGTTCCTGAATCGCTTTGAGCGATGGAATGTCACCAAAGAAGAGCTAAGTTTCATTTGCGTTCCGATTTCTATTGGCAGTGAAGTAATAGGGACTATTTCGGTAGATAGACCATACGATGAAGAAGCGCCTTTGGAAGAAGAGATGCGCCTTCTGAGCATTGTAGCCAGCATGATTGCTAATGACATGAGGACTCGGCGGGACTCTGCGATCCAAAGGCAACTGCTTGAAGACGAAAATTTGCGATTGCGTCATGAGCTTGAAGATAAATTTCGACCAGAGAACATAATAGGCAATTCCAGTGCAATGCGTGACGTATATCGCCAGATCCAGCAGGTAGCAAAAAGCGACACTACTGTTTTGATACGCGGCGAATCAGGCACCGGCAAAGAGCTGGTAGCTCATGCAATTCATTATGCGAGCTTACGCGCTAAGAGTCCCTTTATAAAGGTTAACTGCGCTGCTTTGAATGAGAATCTACTTGAAAGCGAGCTGTTTGGTCATGAAAAAGGGGCTTTTACAGGGGCAATCCAAAGTCGCAAAGGAAGGCTGGAAGAAGCTGACAATGGGACTATATTTCTTGACGAGATCGGCGATTTTTCGCCCGCCATTCAGGTCAAGCTTCTTCGCGTTCTTCAGGAGCGCGAATTTGAGAGAGTTGGAAGCAACCGTACCTTAAAAACCAATACAAGAATTATCACGGCAACAAATCATGACTTGGAAAAGGCTATCGAGGACGGCGGCTTTCGCCAGGACCTTTATTACCGGATAAATGTATTCCCGATTTTTCTACCTCCCCTGCGAGGTCACAAGGATGATATACTGCTGTTAGCCGACCACTTTGTTGAACTTTACTCAACGAAGATAGGCAAAGACGTCCGTCGGATTAGTACGTCTGCTATTAATATGATGGTATCCTACCATTGGCCCGGCAACGTGCGCGAATTAGAAAACTGTATCGAAAGGGCGGTACTTTTAAGTACTGACGGTGTTATACACGGACACCATTTGCCACCGACACTTCAGACATCCGACGCATCAGGCACTATCGGTACTGGTTCGCTGAACGAAAGGATAAATTTGTTTGAACGCGATTTGATTATTGATGCCCTGAATCGCTGCAACGGCAATCTGGCAGCGGCGGCACGCGACTTAAAAACTACAGCCAGGATCATAAGATATAGAGCTAAAGAGCTGAGTATTGATTATAAGCGATACAGGGGCGAGAAAGGATAATTGTATGGCACCGTGGGCAAGCACCGGCTTCAGTGAGTTGGATAAGCTGCTTTGTGATTTGAAAAAAGGCGATAATGTCGTATGGCAGGTGGATGGTGTTGAAGATTACCGTCACTTTGTGACCCCTTATGTGGCGCAGGCTTTACGGGACAAACGCAATCTCGTCTACATGAGATTTGCCCAACATCAGCCGCTCGTGGAGAATCAGCCGAATATTACTACTTATCAGCTTGACGCCGATAGCGGATTCGAGAGTTTTTCCAAACAAGTCCACGCCATAATTTCCGAGCAAGGCAAGGAGACTTATTACGTATTTGACTGTCTTTCGGATTTGCTGAGCGCATGGGCAACCGATTTGATGATTGGCAATTTCTTTATGGTTACGTGCCCTTATCTTTTTGAGCTGGATACAGTCTCATACTTTGCCGTATTGAGGAATTATCACTCATTTCAAACGGTTGCTCGTATTCGTGAAACAACACAGCTATTACTGGATGTGTATAATTTTGATGGAAGCTTCTACGTCCACCCATTGAAGGTATGGAACCGGTACTCCCCTTCTATGTTTCTTCCCCATCTTCAGCAGGGAGAGAATTTCTTGCCGATAACAAGTCCCGATTACGCAGCCTCATCGGGAGATGCCAGTAAGGTGCTTTCCTACATTTCAAAAAAGGTACGGAATGGCTCATTAAGAGCTTTAGACTACTGGGATCGTCTTTTTATGAAAGCCGACAGTTTAATGCAAGCCCCCTCTGACTGCGAGGAAGTTAAGAGGCTGGTGGGTGAGCTTTGTAGGATAACGGTTGGACGGGAGAAGCGGCTCTGTAAGCTTGCACAGGACAGTTTCTCTCTTGAAGATTTATTGAACATAAAAAGCAGACTGATAGGAAGTGGGTTCATTGGTGGAAAAGCAGCCGGGATGCTGCTTGCTCAAAAGATTTTGTCGCAGGACAAATCTTCCAATTGGAGTCAGTATCTGGAGCCTCACGATTCCTTCTATGTCGGTTCAGATGTTTTCTATAGCTACATAGTTGAAAATGGCTGGTGGAAGCTGCTTATGGAGCAGAAGACAAAAGAAGGTTACTTCAAAGTTGCTCCTGAATTGAAGGAAAATCTGCTGCGAGGTAAATTCCCCAACCAGGTTCGCGAACGCTTCCAGGAAATAATCGAATATTTCGGTCAATACCCAATTATCCTGCGCTCGAGCAGTCTTCTGGAAGATTCTTTTGGCAACGCTTTTGCCGGCAAATACGAAAGCATATTTCTGGTGAGTCAAGGCGACCCAGAACAACGTTACTCTGAATTTGAAGAAGCAATGCGCCGCGTTTATGCAAGCACGATGGATGAAAATGCCCTTGCCTATCGTCTTCAGAGGGGGCTCGACCAGCAAGACGAGCAAATGGCGGTGCTTGTACAGCGGGTATCCGGCTCTTATAAAAAGCACTACTTCTTGCCGGACCTTGCCGGTGTGGGGGTCTCTTACAATACCTTCGTGTGGAAACCGGAGCTTGACCCCAAGGCAGGTATGCTCCGGCTGGTTCTCGGCCTCGGCACACGAGCAGTTGAGCGTGTGGAAGATGACTATCCCCAAACAATAGCTCTTGATCAGCCGCTAATCAGACCGTATGCCGACAGGCAGGATGCAAAAAAATTCTCACAGCATAACGTTGACCTGCTTGATACCGAAGAGAACCGGTTAAAAACTGTTGGCTTGACTGAGTTGCTCAATGAGAAGCTTGGCATAAGGTTGGACCTCGTGGCAAGTCTTGACCGCCATATTCAGCAGAAAATGGGAGAGCTTGGCGTAAAGGGCGAGCACGCCTGGGTCTTGACATTTGAAAAACTTCTGGCTGGCACAGAATTCACACAAATAATGCGGAAAATGCTCAAGACCTTGGAGAATCGTTATCAGTATCCTGTTGATATCGAGTTTACGGTAAACTTCGCCGGGGATGGTGCATTTAAGGTTAATTTACTCCAGTGCAGACCGCTGCAAACCAAAGGCATAAAAGCGGGGATACGAATCCCAGAAAATATCGAAACTAAGGACATCCTTTTTGCATCACACGGTTATACCATGGGGGGCAGTATCTCGCAGCCACTCAAAAGGATCATCTACATTGACCCTGAGAAATATGTCGAGCTGCCTATTTCACAAAAATACAGTATAGCCCGGCTGGTAGGAAAGCTAAACAGCCGGATAGACAGCAAACAAACGACTCCGACCATTTTGCTTGGACCCGGCAGGTGGGGCACAACAACGCCAAGCTTAGGCGTGCCGGTTAACTTTTCTGAGATCAATAGGATAGCTGTACTGGTGGAGATAGCCTATGAAGGTGGAAATTTGATGCCCGAGCTTTCTTTTGGAACTCATTTCTTCCACGATCTGGTTGAAAGTGACATCTTTTATGCGGCCCTGTTCCCACAGAAGGAAGGTATAATATTTAACAAGGAATGTCTATTAGGCATGCGCAACCTGCTAACTGACATTTTCCCCCAGGAAAGTAAATACCAAGACGTTGTTCACGTATGGGATATTGACTCGGAACAGTTGGAAATTACCTCTGACGTAGTATCTCAAAGGGTCGTCTGCTTCTTCACATAAAGGACGTGACTAATTTACAATTGTCGATTTACAATTCTGAATTTTGCCTGGAGGCTCCCTGCAATTGTCAATTTTCGGTTTTCCGCCCCAGGCGGATCAATTTAGGGCGGGGGGTATCATTGCAATTTTCAATTTACGGCGATAGCAATCCGCCCTCGATTCGGCAACGGCAATACAAAAAAGAATTAGAAACTGCCGATAAAGCCACTGTTAATAAGATCCTTGATTCAATCGAAGGTGCAAAGAAATCTTTGGTAAAGCTTTCCAATAATTATCAGGCTATTCAATCTGAGATAGTCAAGCTCCGAGAGAATCAATGCTCGATTTATAAAAGGGCAGCAGCATTAGAGGAACAGGGAAAGACGGATTGTGTGAAACCCATTGCGGATTTAGCCTCCAAGCCATTGCGGCCGGCGAACTGACCAGCTTGACTGCGGTCGACTTCTCTGACGTTTACATCCAAATCAGTGGGGGCGTCGACCCTCAAAGACGATCAGGCCGAGAGCTATCAATCGCCGACGGTCTCATCGGAACGGGCCCCCCTCTTTGAGCACTGTCAGCGCGCGGTCACGCGCAGCCAAACCTTTGGCGTCCATGGACTGCCCCTGATGGGAACCGGGGATTGGAACGACGGGATGAACCTCGTGGGCGCCGGGGGCAAGGGAGAGAGCGTTTGGCTGGCGTGGTTTCTGGCGGATGTGCTGCAGGGGATGGCAGAGATGTCCGAACGCCTGGGCCGTCCCGACCTGCGCCAGACCTACGAGCAAGACCGGAAAACGCTGATCCAGCGGGTGGAACGATCCGCGTGGGATGGCGAGTGGTATCTTCGAGCGACCTTTGACGATGGCTCGCCCCTGGGCTCCAAGGCGAATCTCGAAGCGCGGATCGATTCGCTGCCGCAATCCTGGGCCTGGTTGAGCGGCGGCGGCGACCGGGATCGAGCCGCTCAAGCCTTGGAATCGGCGTGGCGCCATCTCCTTCGTGAGGATGAGGGGCTGGTGCTGCTTTTTGAGCCTCCGTTTGACCAAGCGGAGCCATCACCGGGATACCTCAAGGGTTACCCGCCGGGGGTGCGGGAGAACGGAGGCCAGTATACCCATGCCGCTCTGTGGCTGGCCATGGCCATGGCGCGCAGTGGAGATGGCGACCGGGCGGCGAAAATACTGCGCCTGCTGGATTTTTACAGGCCTTATTTGGAAAAAGATGGTCGCAGAAAACTGGCTGAGGCCGTCAAAATGCAGGTGCTCAGTTGTTCCATTTCGTCGCTGCATGTAATCCAATGATCTGGTCTATTGCAGTCGGACTGCCGGAGATATGGTCTGGAACCGCAGGACAGATGCCCGCTTCCACAGGATAAGCCGGGGCCGGGCAGTAGGGTCCAGCTCAGACTGGCCAACGAACTGGATCAACCGCACGTCCTCGTAACCCTTTGGGCGGGGCTTCAGGTCAAGCTCGCAGGTCAACCTGTCCACTTCGGTCTGGTACATGCGCCATGCTGCTCGGACGTCAACCTCTCGCTCCAACAATCCAAGACACCAGTCCCGGATTTGCAGCCCCCCCTTGTGGGCAGAAGTCGCCCACAGAGTCGCCAGCGAAAAGCATCCTGTGGCTTCATTTGGCGTCGTTAGAATGGATCACCAAATCGACAAGTCTGCAAGTGTTGAGGACAAAGTGCTACCCGGATAGGGTTTTTCGGGGGGACAGTCATGACAAAGGCCTTTCTGTTTTAGTATGGATGTTTTCACAATCCTTTCTGCCTTGACCATCTCTTGGCCTGCCTTCCAACACTACTCCATTGGCCAGCCGCCGTGACGAGTGCACAGCTTACCCGACTTTGGTGGGAGGGAAATTGGCTTTGTTTGGCTTTGTTTTACCGGCTTACAGAGGCATGGTTCATTTTCACAATTCCTTATGACAAAGAAAGTTGAATTAATTTTAACCTTATTGAAATTGGCTTTGTTTTGCATAATTGTATCGTATCTCGTATTGCGTTTTGCGTCTTGAGTCCTGTATCTTGGCCATTGGTGATTGTCTATTGAGGGATTTGGATTCATCTTGGATTTACTATTCTGTATTGGTTATTGGCTGTTGGTCGGGTCGAAAGAATTACCGAGAAACGCTATCCGATATACCATGCAATATTATACAATATTAAGTGCCAATTTTCAAGCAAAATTTCAGGAAGAGAAGGCGGAAATTACTTCGTCATTCTTATTTACTATGCCCTTCGACTGCGCTCAGGACAGGCCCTTCGACAATGGCGATTTCGTCGGCCGTCAGGCCGTAAAGGGCGTAAACCATCTGGTCTTTAGGGTTTTAATTTAACAAATCTGAAACACTTGAGACCGGGGCCTTAAACTTCACGCCATCGAATTGCTCAAAGTGCTTTCTGCCGCAGTGGATTTTCATACTTTCAGACGGCCTAAGCTCCTCATCTGGTGATTTTGTTTCGGCAACAAAATATATACGCTTGTCATTTTCATAAACAATCGCCCAATCGGGATTATATGTCCCGATGGGCGTCTCAATCTTAAACCAGAAAGGTAGATTGAAATAAAACTTTATGTCTTCCCGTTTTTCGCATTCTTCGGCGAATGCTCTTTCAACGTTACTATTCACCAGAACATAATCATAAACTGTCTTTTCCGTTTTCTTTACCTCAAACAGATCGTTGAGATAACCATAAAGCTCTTTATCATCGAAAAGCATCTGGTCATAATACTCTCCGTCGATTTTCTCGTATTTAACTCCGTCAACAATCATTTCCTGCAAAATAGTAATTATCTCAGAACAGACCTTGTCCATAAACTGCTGCGGGTTAACGAAGATATCATCCATTTTGCCCGATTCGATTAAAATTCGGCAGATAGTATCGCGTGTCAAACGTGTCTTACTCTGGATATAAGAAAGAACGTCAGGAATAAAGGTATTTGACATTGTTTTTTAATCGCAGATTTCATAGCTTTTATATTATTCAAGGGGGGAGGAATTTGTGAAGAACGAAAATCAGTTTATGGAAAGATTGAAGAAGGACTAAAGATAAGATTTTTTACGTTATCGTGTCTTGGAGTAAATATCTATTAGATTTTGGACAATTTTGTTTATTTTGTATTTTTTTAGATCCGTTCTGTCTGTAAGGTAATCATAATTGTTGTGGATTGTACAATTTACCGCCTTGCGCATGGACGTTACGTCCGACTTGAATGTCTCTATCCGAGCCTTGAGTACCGGTGCAGTAAAATCATTACGATTATCATATAAATTATCTATCAATTGGGAAAGATTGAGTACGCGTTGTTTTTTCGGATCATACCATAAATCAGATTAGCAATACCAGGTGGATTTTGTCCCACACGCCGGCCTTTTGCCAATCTCTCAGG
>JAFNGF010000189.1 GCA_017885385.1 Planctomycetota bacterium | reverse complement strand
GGCCAAGATGGCCGTGCCACGAAAAGCAAAGACAATTAATACAGCAAAGGCTGCCAGGAGCAAGCCTGCAACGAAATGTCCGGGATAATCAACAAATATCATTTTTTGACGGGTTCCTTCCCTTCGACTTTGCTCAGGGCAAGGCTAAACTTGGCCGCATTTTCAAAAAATCTGTTCTCCAGCTCGTAAAACTTCACGTCGGATGGCTCATCTTCAATCAACCCTGCCCTGAGCTTGTCGAACGGGTGAGACTTGCGCTTCTTGGCCTCTATTGCGATAGACCAGAACTGCCGTGCCAACGCCCTTGCCGCCTCTGCCGGGGCTGCTCGCGGGTCTTTAGTAAAAACGTGAACGGGGGATGAGCGATTACTGCCTTTACTTACCGTGCTCCACTGGATGCCTGACATGCTATCCAGCAGGCGTTTTGCCGCTTCGAGACGAGCCAGCATTTCCTCTTTTTCGAGAGGGGTGAGTGACTCATCCAGAGCATTTGCGTCCTCAGCCAGCTGCTCGGCGATTTCCTGGGCTTTTTCTGCCAGCCTTTGTTCTTCGCTCATCGAAAGCCCTTGCCCAATTGCATTTCCAGCCTGATCAAGTTTCTGCCTTGCCGACTCCATTAGCTCAACGGCCTCGGCAGCCTTTCCCACAGGACCGGTCTTGCCGGTCCTGAATCCCGCTTTCGCGGGGGTGACGCTGGGCTGGTGGCGGGCCGCAGTTACTGCGGCCTGGAACTCGTCCATTTTCGCAAGGGCATCCGCCAGGTGCTCCTGGGCTTTCTGCTGTGCCTGTGCTTGCTGCACTTGCGAGATTGATGGCAATTGCTCCAAATCCTTTTTCAATTGTGAGACCTTCTCCTGCAGCGCCTTTTGCTTAGCCTGGATCATTCTTAGTCTGGCTTCGGTGCCGGCAGGGCGATCAGCCCCCCTGATCGGGGAACCGGAGGTTTTGCCGGTGGTCGGACCATCCCCAAGCTGCGCTTGAGGCTGCCCACCTTGTCCGGGCTGCCCACCTTCGGCGTCACTTTTCCCTTCGGCTTCGCTCTGGGCAGGTTTGCCTTCGCCGCTCTGGCCGGGTGAAGACGAAGGGCCGGCCCCTTGCGAAGGCTTCTGACCATCACCCGAACTGGCACCATCGGTAGCAGCCTTAGCTTCTTGAGCGTTCTGATCCGAGCTACTCTTGCCTTCTCGGCTTGTACTCGCTTTGGCTGGAGATTGCTTGCTCTGGGCAGCGCCGGACGATGTTCTTTCCTTCGATTCTTGTGTGCCGGCCTCCCGTTCGACAAGCTCAGGGCGGGCCTGCTGCGTCTGCTGCTCGAGGAAATTCACGAAATCTGTTTTCAGAAGCTTTTGCTCTCGTGCGACCTTTTCGAGCTTCTGTTGCAGTTCTTTCAATTGACCCTCGATGCGCTCTTTCTCATACGGTGAGAATTCGGGCGACTCTTGCAGTTTGACACTGTCGGGTTTCTCTTGAGGCGAGCTCTGGCCGGATGACGGAGGATTCCAGAGCATCTCCAATTCGAGGATGAACTTGCGTAAGATGCCGTACGCGTCCTTTTCAGGCGGCAGTGCGGCAATAGGATTATGCCCGGCTAAATATTCGCTCGCCCGGCTGTAAGATTGAAGAGCCTGGTTAAGGACGGTTTTGGCCTGCTCGTCAAAACCGTACTGCGAGTCGTCACGCATGGTTGTCAGCTGCGTAGCGCAATATTNNTACTCGAGAATGGTGAGCAAGTCTTCGGCTGTGCCGGCGGCGCCAGAACCTTGTCCGCCTCCTGGTTTGGGGTGCCAGTTCTGCCGGTACGGCCTGATCTCGATGAAGTAGACATCGCTGCTTGAGCTTCTGCTTGGTAGTGCCGAGCCGGTGTCTATATCCGATGCCTGGGCGTAAAACAAAATGCTGTCACTGACCCGTAGGTCGTATTGCTCCAGCTCAACAGTGTGCGTAAACGTGTGGGTTTTCTCTCCTTCTGCGATTGGAATTGCCAACTGCTTTGGCGGCTGCCTGGGTATTTCCAGAACTATATGGGCGGCATTCAATCCGAAATCATCGCTCATCTCGAACATTATGGGCACGCTTGCGACATCGGTCGTTATGTAATCGCCCTCCGGAGAAATCAGCGTAATCTTGGGAGGTTCATCGTTTCGCACTGTTACCTGCAGGTCGGGCACGTTCTCGTTGGCCAGGCCGAATTCATCCTCAAGACGGAATCTGATGGTTCCTGATCGGCTGGCAGTAAAGCTGAAGGTGAATTGGTCGGCCCCGCCCTTAGCCCCCGCCTGTCGGCGGGGNNCTTGCTTAGTTACCGCCTGGCCATCCAGGCCGGTTATGGTAGCCTCGCGGAGAGGGCCTGTCGCCTGGACGCTGAGCGTAATACTGCTGTCGGGCATAACCTCCAGGGTCTGGTCTGCAATCTGCTCGCTATAAGGTTTGACCCGCATATTTCTCGGCGGCCTCGGCGGCAGCAGAACGTCAGCCGTCATGCTCTCTATCTGCGGCGCGGGATGGATGTCGACCTGATGCCACTCTGTAGAGGCTGAACCAGCCTCAAATCGATAGCTGAAAACGCCCGTTTTCGCAAAAGATTTGGAGGCGTTCAATTTGGCTTTTTCGCCCTCGTTTAGGGTCGGCAGTATTCGGATTTCTTCCTGCTCTGGCCTGGTAGTGTTATCTGTGGTGTTAGGCTCGGCAGCAACCAGCAGCAGCTTCCCAGATTCCGGTNNCCAGGCCTTCGATCTCGGCGGCGAAGGTCACCGGTGAGTTAGGCTCGGCAACAATGTCCCGAGTTATCGGCTGCAAACTGGTTGATACCAATGGCTGGACCGTACCTAACGGGCGTGTCAGCCGCGCAAAGTACGAAGATATGTACAGATAGTTGGCGCGGGCGTAGAATAAAACGCTGCCCAGGCCAAAAAGGACAATCGCCGCAAGAACGTAGCCGTGCCATTTGTTGATAATGGAGTCAAAATTGAATCCTTCGGTTTCTTTGAATACCCGCAGTACCAATTGCTCGGCAAGCGCTTTGGAATAGGGATAATCTCGCTGTCCCTCATAAAATTCGATCGCGGCGACCAGCTGCTGATGGAAACTGTGTCTGGTTTCGATGAAGTTTGCAGCCCGGCTGCAAGATATGTGAGTGACAAGGTAACGGGCCAATTTGTACAGCAGAAAGGTAGAGCCCGCGAGCAGCAGGATAAATGCCGTGATTCTGCTGGATATGCCGAAGTTCAGGTGATGGTCGAGCCACGCATAGACGCCGATGTATCCGCTGACGAAGGCCATAGATATTCCTGCGGCCTTTAGAATCGCCAGCGCCAGCAACCATCGTCTGACCTTCTTGATCCTGGCAACCAAAGCTTCAAGTTTTTCTTGCGCGGTCTCAGCCATGCCTAACCTTACCGTTTGAGTCTATTAGCAATAGCCGGCTCAAGTAACAGCAAAAAAATCAGCGTCCAGGCAAATGCCTTCCACAGGGATGTTTGCTTTTTGTCACTGAAGGCTTCAGCGGAAGCGACACCCCGTTCGGTATCCCGGCTGAACACCCGGCTCATAACTTCAGCCACTTCTTTGGAAGCCGGCTTGGCCATATCTGTCTCGCCTTGCGGCACGTTAACGCCCGCGTATATTGCCGGCTTGCCCAAGGTCTTTACCCACCCGATGCTGCCGGGGTCGGGCACGAGCAGAGAGGATTCGGCCTGCCCCTTCGACAAGCTCAGGGNNTCTGAGCGCAGCGAAGAATCTGGTTGTTAAGATCCTTCGTTTCACTCAGGATGACGAATCGAAGGACCAGTTCAGAACGACGGCGAAGGGTTCAGCGCCTGCCCCTTCGACAAGCTCAGGGCGGGCTCTGAGCCAGGCCTGCCCTGAGCAAGGTCGAAGGGTCGAAGGGATAAAGCGACTCGGTGTTTCTGAGCATCACAGGTCTCGATCCAGAGCTGCCGCTGGGCGGATGACGCCTCGGTGCTGGGTAGGGACAGCACTACCGGCTCACCGTAAGCAAACGAATTCTCGCTCACCTGGTTGTTTGCCCCGAGCAAATACCGGCAGAAGGCGACCGATGCACTTGATTTTGTCAATGACCCGAGTGAGTCGTCGGCGCTTGTATTTACCAGGATGGATACGCCATCCCCGATGCTGTTGCGATAAACGAAGCCTACGCCGTTCTTGAACTTCCACAAGCACCTGGTCTGGGGGTGTACTTCGCATTGCCAGCACCCTTTGAAAGCGATGTTATCAATCTTATAGTTGGATAAGGCCTCTGCGGCGAGACTATCCACCGCCAAGGCTCGTTGGTGCAAGGGCTTGGGTTCCACATAG
>JAFNGF010000188.1 GCA_017885385.1 Planctomycetota bacterium | reverse complement strand
GACCAACATGATAACGCCACAAATTGTTAATAACCTTTTCATTTGTTCTTACCTCCTTTTGAAATTTTTATCTCCTTCTTCTGAAAGGCCGTTTTGCAAACGGCTTAATTTCCCTCCGGAGAAAGAAAATTGTTTGGTTCTTCTTTGCTCGAAAACAAAACGCTTTCTCAGAGGCTTATAGGCGGGCCGCCGGGTAAGGTGCACAAAATAAATGCTGGGCAAAAGCAAATAAACGACCTGACTGTTGCACCCAAGCGATTGGTTGCCTGGACTATGCTTGCGCATAGCGGGAACACAAAGACAAGAACATCCGTGTCACGACATTTGGGTGAGCTCACCGTCTCAACTCCTCGCAGGCCTCCTCACTCGGAAGTGCCCGCCTCCTAAGTGCCTCCTCTGTCGCTGTCAAGGACAGCATCCACAATAATTCTAATTCTGGACTTCAAATCTCGCTTTATTTTACGGGATTCAGGAGAACTTGTCAAGTTGTGGAAACTACGTATNNCCCCCGCCACAGGTGCGGGGGCTAATCGCCGACCTTGGCGATCTCGAAGATGACGGTTCCGCCGTGCGCGTGGTTAAAATGCCTAAAGTGTTGAGTGACTACTAAGTGCATATTAGCCGACCTCCAGCAGGGTACAGGGGGCAGGGTGCAGCGTGCAGAGCCCCAAAGGCTGAACACTATCTTCTATGCCCTTTACGAGCAGCAAGCCGATTACTATAATGGCCAGTAAAGGCAAAGGAGGCCAGAAATATGGCAGAGGAACTGATCGGCATAATCGGTGGCACGGGCCTGGGCGATGCGCTGGCGCAGCAGTTGACCGGTGCAAAATTTCACGATGTCGATACGCCGTTCGGAAAACCCAGCGCCGAGATTATGGTTGGCAGGATAGGGCAGAAACGCGTGGCGTTTTTGAATCGTCACGGCAAGGGACACAAACTTTCGCCCAGCGAAGTGCCGTTTGCCGCCAACATTTTTGCCCTGAAGAAGCTCGGCGTCCATACCGTGATAGGCAGTGGGGCGGTAGGGTCGCTTAGAGAGGAAATCGCTCCAGGCGAGCTGGTCATCGTGGACCAGTTCATCGACAAGACATTCAGGCGGACAAGCAGCTTTTTCGCTGGCTTTGCCGCGGTGCACTGTGAAATGGCTGAACCCGTCTGCAGCCGGGTGCGGGACATACTTATCGATGCGGCCAAGGAGGTCGATGTGAGGACGCACCCGGAGGGCACGTACGTATGTATGGAAGGGCCGCAGTTTTCCTCGCGGGCCGAGTCGCTGATGCACCGCGGATGGGGCGGCGACTTGATCGGCATGACCGCTATGCCCGAAGCGAAGCTCGCCAGAGAAGCGCAAATCTGCTACGCACTTATCGCACTTGTCAGTGACTACGACTGCTGGCGACCTCATCATGCCGGAAAAAGCAAGCAATCGTTGCTCCAAGAGATAATGGCGAACCTGCAGACCGCAACGAACAACTGTCTGAAACTGATACAGGCTGTCTTGGCCGGCGAGGCCAAACTTGTCAGCGAGGATTGTACGTGCAGAAAGAGCCTCGATCTGGCGGTGTGGACGGACCAGAGCCAAATCAGTGCCGCTGATAAAGAAAAGTTGAAAGTACTTTTTGAATAGGTGATAATAACCGGTTAGTAAAACTGACCGGCTATTGACACCTGTAAAACTTATGTTACAAGAGGTTGTCTTGATTGTCACTCCTGCGCAAGCAGGAGTCCAGAATACGCCAATAAAATAACTGGATTCCCGCTTTCGCGGGAATGACATCGTTGTTCTATACTTCTCGTGCCTTATTATTACTTATATGGGGTCAATAAGTGCTGGTTTGCATTAGAAAGGATGACAGTATGAAAGGATTCATGCCCAAGGCGTCAATTCTGGTGACCGCTGTTGTTGCCTTATTTTGCGCAAGCTGCCGGGAGCAGGAGCTGCCGGGCGAGAAAAAAAGTAGAGTCATAGCGGCTGAAAACATGCAATTAAAGCAGGAGCTGGCCCGCCGCGACCAGGAGATTGTCAAGCTAAACGCCCAGCACGAAAAACAGATGAAGCAGCAACAGGGGGAGCTGGCAAAGTGTGTGGAGCGCAAAGAGGCTTTAGAGAAACAGCTTCAGCAGAACGTAAAAGAGCAGGTGGAAAGCGTTCTGACCGAGGTTGTAGAGGAAAGTGCGAAATTACAGCAGCAGATAAAGGAGCTTAAAGCCGAAATCGAAAGAATGCGGCAGCAAATCCAGGTCAAGCCCAAGCCCGTGGAAGCACCCTGATTTTGCGGAAGCTGCTAAAAAGTGCGCTCACACATCTTTGGCGAAGCCTTTGTGCAATCGGGCGAATCCTGGTGCGGGTAGTGTTTCTGTAGCGCCGCCGCCGCGAAGCCTACAAACATCGGCTGAGGCCGCAGCGGGCGCGAAGTCAAACAGGGATGCGCCTGAGTGCCCATGAAAAATGGGTGGGACGGAATCTCTAAAATCTGCATAATGGGCTGACCGGGCGCACTTCCGGAAAATACGAGGCCCGCTTTCTCAAGCATCTCGATGTAGCGGGGGGCAACTTCGTAGCGGTGTCTAAAGCGCATTCGCACGGAGTCTTTTTTGCCGAATAGTCTCCACGCCAGCGTGCCGGGTTTTAGCTCTATATCGTGGCCTCCCAGCCGCATGTTTCCGCCCAGCTTGTCTATTTCTTTCTGCTCCGGCAGTATGTCGATTACCGGCTCGCCGTAACGTCTGCGGCCTGAAACAGGCCAACAGCACCGAGATCGGGCCGGATTGTTACGAGCCGGTAATCGACATACTGCCGGAGCAGAAAGAAATAGACAAGCTGGGCGGAAACATGCGGCTGGGAGGCCACGATATAGAGCTAAAACCCGGCACGCTGGCGTGGAGACTATTCGGCAAAAAAGACTCCGTGCGAATGCGCTTTAGACAACGCTACGAAGTTGCCCCCCGCTACAT
>JAFNGF010000187.1 GCA_017885385.1 Planctomycetota bacterium | reverse complement strand
AGCTGGAATTGAGTTCAAAAGGCGCAGCTATCAGAAAAGCCACCTTCAGTAACGGAAACAATAACGGCTTCGACGATCGCGACTATCAAAATCCACAGACATTAGCGTTGCTGCATCCTGTGCGGCTGGGCGACGGCAGCGAGATCCTGTCGATGGCAAACACAGAACTACTGCTGGTTCAACAAAACCGGCAGTTTGCCTTAGACAAATTAAGCTGGGAGAGCTTCGATGTCGAAACGGCAGCAGACGCCGCTCAAACTGCTCGTTTTCAGGTAGTTATCAACGATCCAGGCGGGCAGCCAATGCTGAAACTCGTCAAGACCTACCGCCTCTCCGTNNGAGCTCTTTTTTTGCCAAATTCAGGGGCGAGCTGGGCCTGAAAGATGCTACCGAGCGCTATCAGCAGGCCCTGCGGAGCGGCAGCGAGGACGAGATTAGAGATGCAAAAAGGAAGCTCCGGATAGGGCACAATTTGCCTGATAATTTCTTATGGGCGGCGATCACCAACAAGTATTTCGCCGCCATACTTCGGCCTGTACCGCAGCAGGGCGAAAACTACTGCGGCTGGCTATCGGATGAGACCGCCAGGTTCTACAACCCCGATGGAGATGCAAGGGCCGATAGCGGCGACGAGACGATAGGCGTAAATCTGGAGATTGCCTTAGCTGCTCTGGCCCCGGCGGGACAAGCCGGCAGCGAAAAGACCTACCCCTTCCAGTTGTACCTCGGCCCTAAAGATAGAACACTTTTCCAGAAGAACGANNTGGCGTTCTTCCACACCATCGATTTTATGCCGTGCTGTTGTTGTCCGGCGGGCATTATCCGGCCTCTTGCGTTCGCAATCCTGGCTGCGATGAAGTGGATGTACGGGTTCATCGGCAACTACGGCGTGGTGATTATCATATTAGTATTGCTGGTTCGTCTCGCGTTGCATCCTCTGACTAGGAAGAGTCAGGTTTCGATGAGCAAGATGAGCAAGCTTGCCCCGATGACCGAGGAAATCAAGAAAAAATACGCCAACAACAAAACCGAGATGAACAAGCAGTTGATGGCTGTTTACAAGCGGCACGGCGCCACCCCAATTATGGGTATGCTGCCGATGATGGCGCAGATGCCTATTTGGATTGCGCTATACAGCGCGATTTACGCCAGTATCGAGCTGCGTGGTGCGTCATTTTTGCCTTTCTGGATTACCGATCTTTCCGCTCCCGATGCGTTGATTAGATTTCGGGCGGTGTCGCTGCCTCTGCTGGGGACGCTGGATTCGCTCAATCTTTTGCCGCTTCTTATGGGCGTGGCTTTTTATCTGCAGCAGAAACTGACGCCCACCCAGCCGTCGGCGTCTACAAATCCCCAGATGGCTCAGCAGCAAAAGATGATGATGGTAATGATGCCGCTGCTGTTCCCATTGATGTTTTATAAGGTTGCCTCGGGCGTGAATCTGTATATTATGGCCAGTACCTTTGTCGGGGTTATTGAGCAGCACGTTATCCGCAAGCACATCGAGAAAAGAGAGCGCCAGGAAGCCGAGGGCGTGGTATCCGCTACAGCCAAGACCGGCGGCAAAGTCAAAAAGAAAAAACCCAAGCCATTCTTCCGCTTCAAGTAGGGCCCAAGACCCAGGACTCAAGTTTAGCCGTCGCCGGCACGGCGACGGCTAAGTATTATTCAAAAACGCGGGCAGAGATTACGCAAAGAGCCCTCGGTGAAATCAAGCAAGAGAAGGTAGGATGTTTATATATCTGGATGAGTCTGGAGACCTGGGTTTTGACTTTAGCAAGCAAAAGACTACAAAGAAATTCGTTATCACGCTTTTGGTCTGTCAATCGCAGAATACGGTAAAGGAATTTGAAAGAGCCATCAGAAGGACCGTCAGAAACAAGATTAACAAGGGCAGAAGTAAGCCAAGACGAATCATTGAGCTTAAAGGGATAAATACCGCCCTAAAAATCAAGAAATACTTCCTAAAGCAAATTAGAGTCTCTGATTGGCAGTTATACACAGTTGTATTAAACAAAAGCAGAGTCAATGCTGCACTAAAGGGAAAAAGGGACAAACTTTATAATTTCCTTGCCCGGTTTGTCATAGAAAAGTTACCTCTTGGAGAAGTCTCTGCAAATGTCAAGCTGGTTGTTGACAGGAGTAAAAACCGAGAGGAGATAAGAGACTTTAACCATTACGTTGAGACTTATATTCAGGGACATCTACCCTTGAATACAGGTTTTAACGTCGAGCATTTAACATCCCAGGAAAATCCTGTGTTGCAGGCAGTGGACTTATTGTGCTGGGGCATTGCCAGAAAATACGAACGGAACGACACGAAATGGTATAACGAATTCCGGAGTAAAATCAGATATGAAACCGAGTATTTACGATAGAGATGACTACAAAAAAAAGCGGCCCCTGCAATGCCGGTCTGACCCTCGGGCTATTAGCCAACCGATGGAAGGGAACACCCAAGGCACATTGCAGGATTTACCCGCTTCAACCTATATTACTATAATAAACATCGGCGATATGTTCAAGTGATTTCTCTGAATTTTCTGAAAAATTCGTTCGTTTTCCACAACCTTGTACACTCTCTGAGTTGACATGTACGACCTTAATGATACTATCGTTGCTGTCAGCTCGCCTGCCGGCGTGCCGGGACACGCAGGCCGGGCTATTGTCCGCATAACCGGGCCCGCAACCCTTTCTATATTGCGCGGTATCTTTCGGCCTGACCCTGCCGGCTGGGGGAAGGACCCCCAAATAAATTTGGGGGCTAAATACGAGTCACCACTCGACGATCGCCAATCGGCTACGCGGACTCTGCTGCGTGGGCTGGCGACGGTTGATGAGGAGCTGCAAGTCGATGCGGTCCTGTATCTATTTTTTGCCCCTTATTCTTATACCGGCGATGACGTTGCCGAAATTCACGTCCACGCCGGCGCTGCTGTTACTGAGGCCTTGTTGGAAAATTTGCTGAGGGGGAATACCCCCAACATAAAGTTGGGGGCTAAACCAGAAAACCCCCGAATAAATCCTTCGAACCGGGTCAGAGCCTGCCCTGAGTGTAGCGAAGGGACGGGTTTGGGGGCTAAATACCAATTATCGCCTGCCAATTACCAATCACCGATTACCACTCACTACGTCCGCATGGCTGGGCCGGGCGAATTTACCGCACGGGCATATCTGACAGGCAAAATCGACCTGGCCCAGGCTGAAGCCGTCAACGAAGTGGTGGTAAGCTCCAACAGTTACCAACTGACGGCGGCTGAAAAACTCCTGGCTGGACGCTTGGGAGAAGCTACAGACCAGGCCCAGTCCGCGATAATGGACCTTCTGGGCTTGATCGAAGCGGGCATAGATTTTAGCTGCGAGGACATAGAATTTATCAGCCGGGCGGACGCCGTTGCCAAACTCGCCGGCATAAAGCAGCAGCTTGAGCGGCTGGCCTCGGCCGGCATCAGTTATGAATCGGTAATTGACCTGCCGGCGGTCGGAATTGCCGGTGCTCCCAACGCCGGCAAGAGTACCCTGCTGAACAAATTGCTCGGCACAGCCAGGAGCATCGTCTCACGCCGGCGTAAGACCACCAGAGACGTCTTGACCGGCGAACTTTCGCTGGCACACAGCAGGTGTGTTCTATTTGACTGCGCCGGTTTGTTATCTAAGGCAGATAATATCCTCGATGAGATGGCGCAGCAGGCAGCGATTGAGGCCCTGCGAAATAGCTCGGTTGTCGTATTTTGCGTGGACGTGTCCAATGCAGATTGGGCTGAAGATGTGGCCGTCCGTGGACTGATTGAGCCGAAAACTCTGATACCGGTGGCGACAAAATGTGATCTGCTGCCGGAGGGAAAACTGGCCGATTGCCTGGTCAGTCTGAACGGATTGTTCGGCAGGGAGTTTTTAGGTGTCTCCGCGAAGACCGGTGCCGGACTCGATCGCTTGCGAGCAACAATTGATACGGCAATTGTCAGTTGTCAATCGTCAATCGTCGATCGTCAATCGTCGATTCTGTTGACCGCCCGGCACAGACAGGCCGTTGCGGACGCAATCCGAAACATCGGCGAGGCGGTCGATGAGCTGAGCTCCGGTAACGAAGAGGTCGCGGCGATGTTGCTGCGTGCCGCCTATCAGTGCATTTGCGACATCCACCAGCCCGCCTCCGGCCGGCTCGATGAGCAGATTCTTCAGCAGATATTCTCGCGTTTCTGCATAGGCAAATAACGAAAACCCCCAACATAAAGCTGGGGGCTAAACGGCTACCCGTCTTTGGCTTCAAACTCCGCGTCGATTACATCTTCGCCGCTTTTTCTTTTGACCTCACCCTCAGGCGGCGGCTCTTTCGCCGGGCCGCGCGGGGCCGAAGCCGCCTGCTTCTTGGCTGCCTCCTCGTAAAGGGCCTTGCCCAATTCCTGAGTCGCACTGTTGAGGTTGTCAATAGCTCTTTTTATCGCCTCAGCACTGTCACCTTTGATTGCTTCTTTGAGGTTGTTTACTGCACTTTCGATGTTGCCGCGTGTGCCGCCGGAGACCTTATCGCCGTGCTCTTTGAGCGTCTTTTCGGTGGCGTAAATCAACTGGTCGGCCTGGTTCTTCAGGTCGACAACTTCCCTTTTCTTTTTGTCTTCCTCCGCGTGGAGCTCGGCTTCCTTGGTCATTGTCTTAACCTCTTGGTCGCTCAGGCCCGAGCTCGATTTGATCACGATGGACTGTTGCTTGCCGGTGCCGAGGTCTTTGGCCGAGACGATTAGAATGCCGATGGCGACAATGTCAAAGGCCACTTCGATCTGCGGAATG
>JAFNGF010000186.1 GCA_017885385.1 Planctomycetota bacterium | reverse complement strand
CGAGCGATGCCTAAATCGTTGTTCGCTGTCCGCGTCTACCATTGCAAACACACGACATACTAACACACCGCACTTGACTGTCAACACTTTTTCCTTTTTTTCGCTAACATGCTTGCTGCCGGCAGCCGGTTGCACGCCGCAGAATCCAGCCATACTCCGTCCCGGTCGGCTGCTGGCCGCTGTTAATATGGACAAAACACTTTAAGGCTAATCTCGAGCAACAATCACGAGAGCGGTTGGACAAAGAAAGCAAACCTCCGCATCGTTCGTTGCCGAAAGACGCCCCCATTTAGACTGCCGAAGCTGAATACGATCGCGGGCACGGATATTTCTATCGTGCATCCATAATTACAAAACGGTTAATCGCATCTTCACCTGTGTTGTTAATCTGGGCTATTGCAAACATAAACAGTAAGATGGAAAGAACCATTCATTTCGTAAGAAGCCTCTTAGCCCCCAAGCAGGCGGATACCCATTTATGTTCTTCGGCCAATAATTGCGAAAAACTTTACCTTTTTATTGGACTATCCGCGTCAGAGTCTGGCCGGGGATTCTCGGGCAAGGCCTCTCTGGGCTATTGCTTGGGTTCATAGTTTATCTGATTCCGGCATAGCAGCGAGATTTACAGGACGCTGTCCTATTCCTTGCCCTGCCTGCGACAATTGATAATGCCCGCCAAAGCAGATACCCCGATGCACGCGATGCCGGCTGCTTGAAAAACGCCGACCAGCCACGGTGCGGGCGGTTCCAAGTTCAAAATTTCGCAAACGTGATTTATAGATGCAGCCCGTGCCAAAATGAAAGCCAGCATTATGACAATGCCGCAGAAAGGCAGCCATCGCTGTCGCCATACGCCGCGCATCGCCCATCCTGTGAACACTGCCAAAGCCAGACTTATTGTTGCAAGGCCTGTCACAAACCACATTTGAATAGCTCGCCGCTGAGAATACCATCCGTGCCTTTTGGCCACTTCTCTGGCGACCGCCTCTATCAAAACGTGAAGGTCCAGTTGCTTATTGATGCCCAGCACTAACAGACCGACCGCGAGGCTCCACCAAAAAACACGATGCCATCGATGGGATTCTGCGCAGCGTGCGTAAAGACAGCAAAGTAAAGCTGTAGCGATAAATGCGCCGGCCATCAGCCAGCCTGTGACGGTGGAGTCGTCGATTGCCAGTCTCCATCTACCATACACCGTGACGCCAAGCGTCAGAATTGCCATGCTAATGCCCACAGGAAACTGCCAATCCGATTTATGCCCGTTCTCTTGGCGCAAGTGATTCTACGTATTTTGACGGCGAAGGCAAGTTTTTGGTCTTTTGTGTTCTTCTTGAAGTCGCATTTTGCGGCTTCAGGCTCTATCTGGTGCGGTCGGCACTGAAGTGCCTAAAGTGAGCTAAAGTGCCTAAAGTGAGGTAAAGTGGCCAAAGTTAAATTTTAGGCACTTTAGTCACTCGGCACTTTAGGCACCCCGCGCTGGGGGCCGCGAGGAGAAAATCAAAAAGGCACGCAACTCGTGGCTAAGCCACGAGCTGCGCTGGCCGCGGGGCAGACAGTTGTGCCGGCTGAAAAAATTCCACGCGGATTGCTGTGCTAATTTGTGTTTAGGTCCTAAAACAGCCTTGTTCTCAGCCTTGTGTGAGCGGATATGGGAAAGAACCCACGTGTAGTTAATCGCTGCTTTTGAAAACTCTTGACTTTTACGGGTTAATACGATACTATACTACTAAAATCCATTCTGGGGGGTCCGCTTCAGGCGGAACAGAATGGGGGGTGGCTTAAGGATTCCCTATCACACAAGCAGGTCAAACTGTTTGTTTATGCGGTGGTGAGGATTATGAAGCAACGCGATTCAATATTTCCTGGAGTGCAGAGTCTAATCTTAATCGTGGCGGCTATAACCGGCGGTTTGTTGCAGACATCTTATTGCCGGACTGCCAGTCTTGAGCACGTTACTCTTTTTATTCAGCACACGCCCACTGAAGGCGGCACGATAACTCCTAGTGCGGGTGTTCACCACTTCGCACCGAATTCTCAGGTCACTTTGACAGCGGTTCCACGGTCGGGCTACCAATTCATCTACTGGCTGGGCGACGTCGGCGACCCAACCGCCGGCAGCACAACCGTGCTCCTTGATAAGCCGAAGGTTGTTATTGCAGTATTCGAATCACTCGAACAGGACTATTGTGCCCGTGGTTCATCCGCCGGCGGCGCAGGTGGCGGTATGATCGCGGCGGGATCGGAGTTCGGTCAGCAGGGATGGATGCAATCTCACAGCCGACCTATAGAGCCGACAAGGCCGAGTCTGCCATATTTCCCGGCAGCGGACGTACCCGAACCAGCCACACTCTTGCTGCTCGCCGTGGGTGCGCTACTTTTCAGAAGGGAAAACTGAGCCCGGCGACTTAGAATAGTCGTGTGCTATCGAGCAAGAAAGTAACTGGCCCGTCGTTGATGCTGCTTACGTGCATGTACTCGCCGAAGACTCCTTTTCGCACGCCCACGCCCTGCTGGGCAATTAGCTCGATTACTTTTTCGTAAAGCCCTTGTGCTACTGCCGGCTCGGCGGCGGCGTCGAAACTCGGCCGACGCCCTTTTCGGCAATCACCATGCAATGTGAAATTGCTGACCAACAGTAGCTGCCCATCGACATCCAGAACACTTCGGTTCATTTTGCCCGCTTCATCTTCGAATATCCGCAGGTTCACCAGCTTTTCGGCCATAAACTCAGCGTCTTTTAATGTATCTTCCTTGCCGACGCTCAGGTAGACCAGCATGCCCTTGTCGATCCTTCCAACCGACTCAGCACCAATTTTCACTTCTGCCTGCAAAACCCGCTGTACGACCGCTCGCATACGTATCCTTTCAGGAGCGATTTTGTCGAGAAAAAACTGTGTAATCCGTCGCTCTAAAACCACGGCGATGACGCTGCTCGGCGGATGTGCAGCTCATCTACAACTGCATTGCCCTTGTGCGTCACAAGATAAAGAACCAGCTCAGCGATTTCTTGTGGCTGGATAAGGTCTTCTTTTCTTATGTCCGGCCGGACCCTTTGCACTAATTCCGTATCCACCCCGCCGGGGCAAAGCAAGTGTACCCGAATCTTCGAGCCTTTGAGCTCTTCAGCCAATGACGTTGTCATCCCGCGGAGTGCGTGCTTGGATGCCGTGTACGCGCTCTGGAGCGGGTAGCCCTTGATTCCTACCACTGAGGCAATGTTGATAATGTAGGCGGCTGCGGCCTTTCTTAACAGTGGTAGGGCTTCTCTGCAGAGAATGAACGGTGCCCGCGCATTAACCTGAAAACATCGGTCCCAGTCTGCCGTCGCCGTCTCCTCCAATTTTGCCGAATGAGTGATGCCAGCATTATTAACCAGGATATCCAGTTGACCAAGGTTCTTGCCGATCACGGTGACAAGATTCTTGATGGAGTCTTCCTCTGTCAGGTCGGTAACGACAATATTTGCCTTTCCGCCCGCGTTTTTTACCTGTTCGGCAGTTTCTCGCAGACCCCGCCTGGAGCGTGCAGCCAATACGACTTGCGCCGCTTCCTTAGCCAAGGCAATACTGATCGCCCTGCCGATCCCCCTGCTTGCTCCTGTTACAAGCGCGACTTTTCCGGCTAATCGTTTCGGCATTTCCAATCTTCCCAAAATAGTGCCGGAATTATAACCGAAAATCAGGGCAGGCAAAACCCCGCTGTCAGGGCAAAGTACTCGCTTTGAGCATTTATCTTGATTTTTGCCCGCAAGCGGGGTATTATCTACCCGGCGGCTTCGTGCTCGGATGCGACTAATCTTCGGCAGGACTATGAACCAGAGAAGAGGATTCACACTTATCGAACTACTGGTGGTGATCGCCATCATCGCCCTTTTACTGGGGATTCTGTTGCCTGCGCTCGGCGCCGCACGTGAACAGGGCAGACGAGCCGTTTGCGGCCAAAACGAGAAGAACACGGCGCTGGGCTTATATTTGTACGCCAACGACTACGACGGCAAGCTGCCTCTCAACCAGGTCGACCGCTGGCTGTTCGACGTTTCATACTGGACGACAGACATCGTCCTCAGAACCGGGGCCTTCGACCGGCATATCTTCTACTGTCCATCATGGCGGCAGAGAGACAATATAATCTTTTGGCGCTACGGAGAGAATTTTCCGGCTGGGACGCCGGAGAACTCCCCCCGGTCCGAGCCACAGGATGAAGCCACCCGCAAAGACATGCATCGCATTATGGGATACTTCTGGTTCATCGATACGGTCGCTGGCAGAAAAAATCCGCCCATGAGCGCCGACAACAGACATAAGGAATGGGTCAGGTCCGTCATTGCAACGCAGAGTTCTGCCGCAATGGTGGAGCTGATAGCCGATGTAACCGCCAGCAATGGGTCGGACCCGTCACAGTCTGACTTCACTAAGGCAACGGGCGGCTGTTGGTCGCGCTGGCAAGTCTACGACAGAACAAACCATTTGAGAAAAGGTTCACGGCCTGCCGGCGGAAATATCCTCTTTGTTGATGGGCATGTCGTATGGAGGCCTTTCAGCGAAATGGAGCACCGCTGGTTCTGGCAGTACAATGCCAATCCCTGTTTCTGGTGGTAAAGCATCCGAATCAACGTGCACGGCGCTTTGACATCTTTATCGCCGGCGTGGCACCGGCCCAATAGAGTCATCCGGCTGTGTTGACGTTGGTGGATAGGTGCCGCTCTGTCTGGCGGGTACAGACCTTTGTCCCTGGTTGTAGTATGTATCGCGTCGGCCAAGCGGGCCGGCAATTTCCTCTTCCAGTGCCTGCACCAGCTTATCGAACCGCTTTTGCCGATCCAGTAGAACGCCGTCAATTGCGGCGGTTGTTTTTTTCGCCTTTTCGTCAACAGCAATCCTTCGTATCGAGACAATCTGCCCCGCCACTTGATTGTGCACGGCGTCTGCCAGATCCAACCTGCCCTCCGGGTCTCTTTGCAGCCACGTATCTATTTCTGTTTCATTTGTCCCGCCTGTATTCGGCGCTGTCCTTTGCGAGACTCCAGGTGCGCCTGCACTTTCGCGGCCGGCGAATCCAGCTTGTTGTCTGACGCCTTCTCTGGGCAGTCGTGTGCCTCCATAGTACGGTGTAGGCCGACCTCTCGTCGGCTGCTCTTGCTGATAACTTTGTCCTGTGCCGGAATATCTGCTGCTATAACGACTACGTGTGCCTCTGATCGGCCTTTGGGCTTTGATTTCCTCTTCCATGTCCGCGACGAGTCTCTTTAACTGCTCTTGTCTACCTGACAGCAGGGCGTCAATCGCGCCGGTTGTCTTGCTGGTTTTTTCTTCGACGGCAACATCTCGCACCAATCGGATTTCCGCCCTGACCTGTCTATCAAGCGCTTTTGCCAGGTCGANNGCATTGGGGTCCGAGTTCGCAGCGGAAGTCATTCGCGACAGAGGTTGCCTGGGACCAGCGGGAGATTGGCTTGGCCCTTGTGCCTGTTCTGCAAGGCCGTAAATTTGGTCCTGTGCCCAGTTAGCGGGCGGCTCTTTAGCGCCGTGCTTGAGCAATAGGTCCACGATTTCTTTATCGCCTCTTTTTTGGGCCAGTGATAATGCGTTCTCGCCCCGACCGCTTATGGCATTGATATCGGCACCTTTGCCAATCAGAAGTTCGGCCATATCTTTCTGGCCGGTCTCGATGGCGAAGTGCAAAGGTGTTTGCCCAGAGTTGTTTTTGGCGTTGACATCGGCGCCTTTATCAACGAGGAATGCGGCGACCGTCTTTTGCTGGTTCCGAACCGCCGCGTGTAATGGCGTCCAGCTCATCATATTTTTTTCATTGATATTGGCCCCGTTTGAAATGAGTGCTTGAACGTTGTTCATGTCACCATCTACTGCTGCCTGGTGAAGTGACTTAGCAGGTTTGCCCTCGTCTACGCCGGCAAGTACAAAGCCGGCACCGCAAGACAAGACTATCAGCAAGGTTGACATCGAAATAGCCAAACGCTTCACGGCATATCCTCCGAAATGCAATAGCGTCAAATACAGTTTATGCCTGGTCATTATTGCCGAACCGAGCCACAGATATATCAATTATACAGCAAATTTTCAATTCCCACTGTCAAAATTGTGCAATTTTAGGCAATTTGTCCGGCTTTCAAATTTGTTCTAATGATGCCAGTCCGAGTCTTTCCGTGATGCTGTCGAACTCATCCAACGAGTGGAATTCGATGATGATTCTGCCTCTTTGGCCGTCCCTTCGGGTTTCTATAGTCACTTTGGCGCCGAGCTGGCTGGTGAGTTTGTTCTCCAGGTCGAGGATGTGTGCCGGCTTGGACCGTATGGTTATTTTGGCTTGGCCGATGCCCACAAGGTATCTTCTGACCAGCCTTTCAACCTCGCGCACGCTGAGCCGCCCTGCCAGTGCCCTGTTTGCCAGTTTCCGCCGAAGCTCATCGGTAGGCAGCGCAAGTATCGCCCGGGCGTGGCCCATCGTCAGTTGGCCGTCGATCAGCATCTGCTTTATTTCATCCGGCAAGTCCAGTATCCGCAAGTAGTTAGCGATAACAGAGCGGTCTTCGCCCAGTCGTTCGGCAGCTTCGGCCTGCGTCAGGGAGAAAGTGCTTAAATAGTTCTGGTAAGCCTTTGCCCGCTCGATAGGATTGAGGTCGGTTCGATGTATATTTTCAACTAGCGACAATTCGAGTAATTCTTCGTCGGTTGCCTGGCGGACTATCGCTGGAATAGTTGTCAGGGAAGCTAATCGCGCTGCTCGAAATCGACGTTCTCCTGCAATAAGCTGATATGCCGGACCAACAGGGCGAACGAGGATTGGCTGAATTATGCCATTGGCTTTTATAGATTCAGCCAATTGTGCCAGCTCCTGGTCGTTCCACGTTGTCCGTGCCTGGTAGGGGTTCGGCGAGATTGCATCGATACTAATCTCTCGCAACGAGCTGTGTAACTCCTTGTCCGGCGGGAAGTTAGGCTCTATGCCAAGATCAGGCATTGGATAATTTGTCTCTGTGAGGCCAGATATTATAGGACCTATTAGCGACTCAAGCCCCCTCCCGAGATGTCTTGGCTTCTCCCTTTTCTTGTCAGTCATCGAATTGCTCCTTTTAATTCTCTCAACAAACCGTTTTCGCACCACTGCGGCCAGCGCAGTTTTGCACGCTCATTCTAATCATATTTCGGACAAACCTCTTGAAGTTCTGCAGTTTTGCTGCGGCAGAAAATGCTTTTTTGCAGAAAATGTTTCACGTGAAACGGGAAGAAAAAAGGCCAAGACATTTCCCGCCGACAGCCGAAGCTGAGCCTTAAGATGCGGGAACGGGCAGAATCGCCGAGAGATACTATCCATGCCCCGGCGAGCGGTCGGCTGCTGCGGTAGCGTCGGATTGAACGATTCGCAATACGCCGCGGTTTCACGTTTTTGGTCGCGCTTCTGAAAAGGACTATGATGACAGCAGAGTAACAGAGCACTCGGAAAGTACGCAGCCTGATACCGAGCCACACAAAAGCTGCAAACATGCCATAAGACCCTCTGCTGCACAGCTAATAGGGCAAGGCCGATTGGTAACGGTTCCC
>JAFNGF010000185.1 GCA_017885385.1 Planctomycetota bacterium | reverse complement strand
TGAATCATTTTGCGCTTCTACTTAGTATTCGAAGATTCATTCCAGTCGACTACCATCGATCCGAACAAATGGACGGTGGTCGACGGTGTTACGGTAGACGATGTAGGTATGGGCGAGCCTTCCCCTGATTATTCTTTGCGACTTAATGCCCATCCCTCAGGCGGCGATTCGATTGAATCCAAGGTAATAGACCTGTCCCCCTATTCGCAGGCAACTCTGACTTATTACTATCAGCAAACCGGCGGCGGCAACTCGCCGGAAGCTGAAGATGATCTGATAATCGACTACAACGACGGTTTACAATGGGTAGAGTTGGCTCGCCACGCGGGTGACGGTCCTGACATGACGATTTACGAAAATAATACTATTGACCTGCCGGCTGACGTCCTACACGCAGGCTTCGGGCTACGGATCCGAAGTATCGGGTCCCGCTCAAGCGTATATGTGTTCGATGATTGGTTTGTTGATGACCTGAAGATCCAGAGCGTGAAGTCGGATTGTTTCCCATCGACATACTCGACTTACAGCGACTGGGTAGCTTTGGGCAGGCCCATTTGCTGGTGTGCAAAGCCGAAGGGTAGCGGCTATCAGTGCGATGGCGACGCTGAAAATGTTGCCCAGGAAGCGGCAGCACATCAGGTGTACATTAACGACCTTGTCTGCGTGATTGAGAGCTGGAAAAAGACAGTGACAGATGCGGGCTTCAACGCCTGCTGTGATTTCGATCACAGAGCCGAGACCGTGGCTGGGCATCGCGTGTACATTAATGATTTGAATATCCTTATTACCAACTGGAAGAAAACGTCTGCGGAGCTTCCGGGCAATTGCCCAAGACCAGAATAGGCTGGTTCGACACGGATTGGCCCTGTCCCGAGCCCTGTCCCGAGCGAAGTCGAGGGAGCAGTCGAGGGAACTGATTAACACGGCAAGAAAACTAGCAGTCCCGATCAGGGATGGGCGAGCCATTACAAAACAGTGTGAATCCGTGTAAATCGGTGTCTAAGCACTCTGGTTTTTATTTCACCGAGTCGTCGGTTGGCAAGCCGAGCTTTTTATACAACTGCCGTCGGCCGGCCTTGTCGCCATCGAGTATTGCCCTGGCGTAATCGGCGACTTCCTTAGCCTGTGCGCGGGGTACTACGATCACGCCGTCTCCGTCGGCCACGATGACATCGCCGGGCTCAATCAAAACGCCGCCGCAGACGATAGGGCGGTTGACAGATTCGATTTCGTTTCGGCCAGGTCGAATCCCACGCCCCGGTTTGCGGAAATAGAGGGGCATTTTCTCAGTGGCAATTTCATCGGTATCGCGGGCGGTGGCATCGGTGACGACGCCGACACAGCCGCGCAGCTTCCAGCCTATAATGTTGTTGGAACCAATAGAGCCGACATCGGAATCGGGCGCATCGTCGAAGACCAGCGCAGTGCCTTTGCGGATAAGCGGAACAAATGGCTCGCTGGAAAGCTCGCTATACCACTTGCCAACCCACTGATCGAATTCCTTCGTCTCCAAAAGGGGCGCCGGCGGTTTGTTCGTGGGAACATACCGGACGGTTACCGCGATGCCGACGAAGCGATGGGCGAAGTGCTGGGTGTCCTTCCAGGCTGCGTGGATTTCCGGCGACATCAAGCCGATATTACATAGGCCGGCTTTATCCATGCCGTCTGCGACATCTGAAACACGCAGGCCCTGGAAAAGTCTGAGCGTCTGCTCGTCTTCTTCGGCGGCGTAAGTCTTTGTGGGGATGAAATTCTTGCCCGTCTTCAGCTCCTCAGTGCTTGGCTTGTCCGATTGCCCAGCGGCGGCCGGCTGCGAATGCGCGGGCGGCAGTAACAGCGAAAAACCCAGTAGTACAATCGCAGCCAGGACGATTGCCAGCGCTCTGATTTTTACATTCTTCGTTTCCATTTTAGCCTCCTGAATTAATTTAGGTTGAAATCCGATAATGTTACTTTCGGCAGGTCAATACTATAAGGCCTTCTCGCTCTGCTTCAATATGAAAAGCCGGGCACACAAATTATTTGCGAAAATACTGCAGGGCGGTGTCCGCCGTTGCAGAATTGCTTGATTAACGCGGGCGTATCTGATAGTAGGTATGAGACTTGCCAGTTGGAGACCGGTTTGATGATTGAAATCACCCGCGGCATTTACATTTCTGAGGATGAGCTTGTCTTTAGGGCCTCTCGCAGCGGTGGGCCGGGCGGGCAAAATGTGAACAAGCTCAGCACTCGCATAAGGCTACTTTTCGATGTGGCGAACTGCAGAAGTTTTAGCGAGGTGCAAAAACAGCAAATATTAAAAACGCTCGCAACTCGGGCCAATAGAAACGGCGTAATAAGGGTGGTTTCGCAGAAATTCCGAAGCCAAAGGGCAAATCGCAACGCCGCGGTGGAACGGCTTGGCGTGCTTTTGGCGGCGGCGCTAAAAAGCCGGCCGCCGCGGATAAAGACCGGCGTGCCCGAGCGCGCTCACGGCCGGCGATTAAAGGCGAAAAAGCAGCGGAGCATGCTGAAGCAACAGAGAGCCAAGAATTGGGCTGAAGATTTGCCCGGTTAAATATTAGCCGGCTGGATGGTGAATATCAGCGTTTTGGCCGCCGGCGGGCAAGCACAAAGACCACCAGGGCGGTAACAACAACGATGACCAGGACTTCACTGGGGCCAACCAAGAAAGCGATCACAGTAACTTTGTCTCCCACTTTATCCCGAAGGGATTTAGCCGGACTCTATGCTTCAAATGATTCCGCACCAGTGTATCTACTCCCGCATTTGTTGTCAAGCGGGCCCGGCGGAATTTGTCCTGGATTTAAACCGACATATAACTGGCAAGACATATAACTGGCAAAAAGAGCCAAATCTGTTAAACTAAAACGGCGACTAACACCGTCCTATTAGTCAGAGGCTTTGATTTTGAGCTTAGTCAGGCTAACCTGATATGCTGGAAGATAGACGTCTACTTTGGCGGCTCAAGCGGGGGGACAAGGAGGCGCTACGCGGCGTTTATGAAAAGTACAAGGACAACATGTTGACGGTCGCCACATCGTTGCTGCACGATAGCGGTGCAGCCGAAGATGTGCTGCACGATGTTTTTGTTTCATTCGCGATGAGCGCGCCGAGACTCAAGCTTCGCATCAGCTTACGCAAATATCTGATAACCAGCATTATAAACCGGGTGCGCGATCGGTTTCGCACGAAAAAGCATCACGTAGTCGAACTTGACGAGGTAGGGCCGATAAGCTCAAATTCAGAAGGCCCAGAGCAATCAGCCATACTAAGTGAGGAATCGCAGTTGTTGGCGGGGGCGTTGGCTCGGCTTCCTCTGGAACAGCGCGAAACAATAGTGCTGCACTTAAAGGCCGACATGAAGTTCAAACAGATAGCCAGGATGCAGGGTATTTCAATAAGTACCGTGCAGGGGCGATACCGCTACGGCCTGAGCAAGCTGCGGACGATATTGGATGGAGAGCTGAAAAAATGAATCCGGCGGACAACTTAGAGCATTCAATCAGGCAATTCCAGGTTACAACCGGCATCGAGACGGATAGACGCATTCTAAATGACGCTTTTGCGGCCCTGGAGGGGGCTATGCCGGGGGCATCGGCCGGCGTCGGACGAGCTATGCGGCAGATAGTGGTCTTTCCCAGCGTCGTGAAGCTGGCTGCGGCGGCTGCAGTCGTAGTGGTAGCTTGTACTTTATTGTTCAAAGCACTCTCGCCAAAGACTGTCGAGCTTGGTCAGGTTTACCAAGCCCTGCAGAAAGCTGAAAATGTCTGTGTCTCAAGGTATACTGATGCGGAGGCCGAACCAATCCAGCAGGTGTTGACATCACGCACGTTGAAAATCGTAATGTATAAATCGCAAAGAGGTACACAGGCACAGTTTGATCTGTTTGATATTCCAAATAGGCTCAAGAAGACGAGGTATCAGGCTTCGGATACTGTCAGCACGGAAAGACTCACGGCAGAGGCGGTTATCAGGGCTGAGGGTGCGATAAGGGATGTTTTCGAGCTTGTACCTTTTGCCGATATGGGCTCCGCTCCCAAAGGCAGCCAGTGGGGTAGAGTGCCCAAAAAATATCAGGGGGCGTCTGTTTCCGGAACCCAAGCGTATGAGCTGACCTGGCTGGCAGAAGGGCTCTTCTACAAGTACCGTATTTTTGCAGATGCCAAGTCTGATCTGCCCAAAAGAATTGAATACTATTTCAAGGAAAAGTCGCAAGACCAGTACAAATTCGAGAGCAGGCAAGTAGCTTCGTATCCTACCGAAAAAGAAATAAAGCTGCTCATCAAGGAGATATTTGGTCCGGACCAGGATAGGTCGGGCGAGCCGGGATACATCGGCACGCCGGAGCACCACGGGCAGGGCACATCCGAGAATCCGCCATAGGCGGACTGCATAAAGCCGAACCGCAAAACCAGGCTTGTCGGCAAGTCTCGACCGGTCTGCGCGCGCCCGAGCGCCGACCGAAACGAGCCAAGCCTTTATGCGAGCGAGGCCCTTCGATTACACTCAGGGTAAACTCCGCCGAGGGCGGCAATCTCCTACTCTGCGAAGCAGCGCTTCCGGCCTTCGCACCCGCCCGTCCAGTGGCGGGTCGACGGACTTCGGCGGAGTAGGCTCGCTGCGAAGGACGAGAAGGCCTCGCAATGAGATAAAAACGCTGATTTATCGCTGCGAACGATTCCGCCAATTGTAAATTGACAATTGCGACTTGAAACCTGACAATTGGGGCATGGCGGTCCAATTTATTCTCGGCAGAAGCGGTACGGGCAAAACCAGCTATTGCATAAGAGCAATACTCGATGCCTTGCTGGAGCCGGGCAATAACCAGCCGCTGATTCTGCTGGTGCCGGAGCAGGCTACTTACCAGGCTGAGCGAGCTATCCTGGCTGACAGAAGAATAGGCGGTTACAACAACCTGAGTGTGCTTTCCTTTGACCGCCTGCAATTCTGGCTGCTGGGGAAAAATACCGCCCGCCCCGCCCTTTCTCGGGTCGGCCAGCAAATGATAATCCAGCGAATCCTGCGCGATAATACTGATAAGCTGAGGATTTTCGGACCATCGGCGAACTGGCCCGGTCTGGGCCGACAAATGGCAGGGACTATTATTGAGCTCCACCAGTACGCAAAAACGCCGGATGACATTCAGTTGTTGCTGGACAATTTAGGCAAAGACGAACGCAACAGCCTGGCCGTGTCGAAGTTTGCCGATATAGGTCTGATTCTCCAGGAATATCTCAAATTCATCGAGGGCAGGTTCATTGACCCGGATATTCAGTTAAGCCGCGCGTGCCGAGCGGTTCCGCGGGTGAGCTTTGCCAGAGATGCAAGGTTATGGGTGGACGGTTTTGCCGGCTTTACCGCCGGCGAGCTTGCGATGCTTGCCGAGCTATTGAAAGTAGTCGCCCAGGCACAAATCGCCTTGTGCTTGGACGCCTCAGACGTTGACTTGGCCGGGCAAGGTATTGAGAGTTGCGAGCGGAATGGATTATTTAGCCCGACGCAGCGCACTTATGCCGCGTTATTGGAGGTCGTCAAGAAAGCCAAGCTCCCACTACGCGAGCCTATAATGCTTAACCGGCAAATTAGATTTGCCAACTGTCCCGAGCTTGCTTACCTGGAGGCAAATATGTTTGCCGACTCCGACGTTGTGAAAGGACGGCACAATGCCGGGCGGAGATCGGAGGCGCCAAAAATTCCGCCGGTGGGCAATATCCGTATTGTATCCGCGCCCAATCCGAGAGCCGAGGTTAAATTTGTCGCGAGGTGCATCCAGCAGTTGGTCAAAGAAAAGAATTACCGATATCGTGACATTGCAGTTATAGCCTCGGACATCGACCACTACGAACATTATATAAGGGCTTATTTTGACGACTACGGGGTGCCGTTTTTTATTGATAAGCCAAAGCCCTTGAGTCAGCACAGCGCCATCCAGCTTATTCATTCAGCCCTGAGGGTGGTGACCGGCGGTTTCTCCAATAGCGACATCTTTGCCTATCTTAGAACGGACCTTGTACCGATCGCGCGATGCGATGTTGACCTATTAGAGAATTACTGTATTGCCTTTGGCATTGCAGGTAGTGACTGGATAAGCCAGCAGCCGTGGCAGTTTGCCGACAAAGACAGCGGACAATTCGACCAGCAGCATGTAGAGCAGACGCGGCGGCAAGTTATTGAGCCTTTGCTCAAGCTGCGGCAGGAGCTTTGCTGCGACGATGCTTCGGCGGGTAAGGTAAGCCCTGAGACGTTCACGCGCGCTATTTTTGATTTTCTCGATGCTTTAGATGTAAAAAAAACGCTGGCTCGCTGGATCGAGGAAGCTGCCGAGCAGAAAGACTATGCGGCGGTGGACGAGCACCGCCAGCTGTATGATAAGCTCGTGAGTGTTTTTGATGAGCTTGTCGAGGTTTTTGCAGGCCAGGCGATGTCGCCCCAGGACTATCTTGCGATTATTAATTCGGCTTTTTCGCAGTTGACGTTGGCTTTTATCCCACCCAATCTGGACCAGGTTCTCGTGGGGTCAATCGAGAGGAGCCGGCATCCGGATCTAAAAGCCGCCTTTTTGATAGGCACCACGCAGAAGCAGTTTCCGGTTCCTATCAGCTTTGACAGCATCCTGACGGATGATGACCGCGGCGCCGCTGAGTCGGCGGATTTTTTGCTTTCGCCGGCGACCAGGCAGGCGCTCACCGACCGGCAGTATTTGGCCTACATCGCGTTTACTCGCCCGTCGGAGTTTCTCTGCGTCACGTATCCGGCGCTTGATGATAAGGCAAGCGCTGTTCCTCGTTCGCCATTTTTAGCAGACCTTGAATCGGTGTTTGACAATCTTAAGGAAGAATCAATTGCGGGCCGGGAGATTGAAATTGAAAAGGTTCAAAACCAGACCGAGTTAGAGGATTTGCTCTGTAGGTCGCTTGGCAAAGATGCCGCTGTCTTGGAAGGTGATAATGGCGGTCGGCTTTATACGTTATTAGATGATGTTTGTTTGGATCGGCAGTTTGCCCAGCTCGGCGAAAGGGTCATATCCGCAATAAATTACCGCAATCGAGCACAGTTGGATAGGGACGTACTGGAGGAGTTTTTTGGCCGGCGGATATCGACCTCAGCGACAAAACTTAGTGATTTTGCCAAGTGTCCGTATAAGCATTTTGCCGAGCATGTATTGGAATTGAGGGAAAGAAAAGAGTTTAAGTTTGAGCCGCTGGACGTGGGCGTTTTTTACCACCGCGCTTTGGATGCGCTGCTCAAAAGACTGAATGCCGACGGCAAAGACCTTGCACTAATTCAGGATAAAGAGCTTTTAACGTTTGTAAGGGGCGAAATAGCAGGGCTTATTCAGACCGATGCTTTCGTCTCGAATTTTGCCCGCCGCTCGGCTCACAACGGCTTTATTATCCACTGTGCCGGTGAATATCTTGAAGACTGCGTTCTGGCTGTCGCAGAAATGGTTCGGGCAGGAATTTTTAGGCCGAGTCTGTCGGAGGTCTCGTTCGGCGAAGATAGTGCAATACTTGGGCGATGGGAGCTTACCCTTGCCAAAGGGCAGCTACTTTCTTTGAACGGCAAAATCGACCGGCTTGACATTGCGGACGTTGGCGGCAGGAAAACCGCACTTATTTTCGATTACAAGCGCAAGGAAGAATCTTTCGACTGGTCGGAGTTTTACCACGGTCTGGATATGCAGCTTCCGATTTATATGCTGGCCGTCCGAAATGCACGCCGCTCGAAAATAAAAAACGTCGCGGGCGCGTTTTATATGCCCGTTGAAGCGAAACCAACCAAGGCCGCTCTTGATGAACGGGACAAAAAGAAAGAGAAATTTGACCGTAAAGCGAGAGGGATATTCGACGGCGAGTTTTTTCGGCACTTGGACGCTACGGTAGGTTCCGGCTGGAGCAGATTCTATAATTTCTTCGTGTCAAAGGAGAATGGACAATATGGCCGCAACACCGACAGCGGCGCGCTAAAGCCCGGTGATTTTGACAAGCTCCTGCAATTTACCGAGGTAAGGATTCTTAAATCGGCGGAGGGAATTCTATCAGGGAAGGTCGACGTAAATCCGTACTACTTGAATAAGACGTCGCCCTGCAGCTATTGTCGGTATAAACCGCTGTGCCGATTCGACTGGCAGATAAACGATTACAACTTCCTTCCGTCGCTAAATAAGGTCCAGGTTCTCGATAAGATAGGAACGGTTGATGGCTGAAGAAAAGCTCAGATGGACCGACCAGCAGCTGCGTGCGATTAAGCAGCGAGGCAGTGACGTCCTGGTAACCGCCTCAGCCGGCACCGGCAAAACCGCCGTCCTGTCGGGGCGGTGTTTGGATATCGTATCCGACAAGTCCGTATGTCCCGACATCTGGAGCATTTTGGTCTTGACTTTTACCGATATGGCCGCCGAGCAAATGCGCAGCCGAATCGCCCGGCAGCTGAAGGACGCTTTTCTGGCCAGCGGCAATCCCCATCTTCGCCGGCAGCTTGTGCTGCTCGATGGCGCCGACATCAGCACAATTCATTCGTTTTGTAAACGCCTCATTACGGGCTATTTCTATAAACTGGACCTTGATCCGACATTTAGGGTAATTGACGCCGACGAGGCGAGGCTCTTGAAAGCCGAGGCGCTGGAAAAAACCGTCGACTGGACGTGGCAGCAGAGTCATTTAGTCGACGGTCTCGAGCAGCTCCTGCGTCGCCGCGACCTTCGCACAAATGATGGTTTCCTGGCAAAGATAATAGAGCTTAGCGATTTTCTGGACGGCGTGGTCTTACGCAAAAATTGGTACGAAAAGGCATCGCAGCTTGCACAAGCCGGCAACCCGCTTGTAAGCGAGGTTGGCCAAAAGCAAAGGCAAATCATCGCGGACAGGTTGCAGCATATACTCGCTCAGATTGGGTATGCTATAAGGCTTTGTGAGAATGAAAACGGCGGGGGCAGTTGGGCGGCAAAATGGAAAATGCAGCTCGTCGACCCAATTGCCGGCTACCTTGAATTTCTAAAATCCGGCCGATGGGAAGAGTTCTACAAAGAGATAAGAAACTATCAAAAACCGCCCAGGTTTGAATACAAACCCAGAGATCTGTCGGGACCGGCTGCCGAGATTATCCAAAGGACCGCCAGAAGTGCCAGAGAGTCCTTTGATGAGCTTTTCGAGCTGGCGCTTTTGAACCCGGACTATCTCGATAAAATCGCCAACAGCGTAAGCCTTCAGACGAGGGTGCTTATTGAGCTTGTAGAGAAGTTTGACCAGCTCTATAGTCAGGCTAAGCGAGCCGTCAACTGTCTGGATTTTGCCGACCTTGAACATAAGGCTCTGGAGCTGTTGACCGATAAGGATTCCTCGCAAGATAATCTGATGCCTTCGCAGACTGCTCTTTTGCTGCGGCGCCGCTACAAGCACATATTTGTCGACGAATACCAGGACATCAACCCCGTCCAGCAGGCGATACTTAAGATGATAAGCTCCAAAGGGAACGTTTTTGTCGTGGGTGACGTCAAACAAAGTATTTACGCCTTTCGCGGGGCTGAGCCGGAGATTTTTGTAAAGGACCTGAAGTCCGCCTCGCTTGACCCAGTCAATGCGCCCGACGGGCTGCGGGTAGACCTTAACGCCAATTTCCGCTCCACCAAGGCCATCCTTGATTTTGTCAATAAGCTGTTCTCTCGCATAATGACCGCACCTTTTGCCGGCATTGATTACGACCGGTCGGCTGAATTGACGCCGGCACTGCAGCTCAAAGGCGCGCCGGTTTGCGGCGAAAAAAGTGTTGTAGAGCTGCATATCCTTGACGAAACGGCTAAAGACACGGATTCACAGAGCAGTGAAACAGCGCAAGGTGAAACATCCGAATCGCAAGGCGATGAAGGTCTAAATGTTGTAAGCTCTCGGCAGCGACAGGCTGCGATGATCGCCCAGCGCATAAGGCAAATGGTCGGCGCGGATACGGGTAAGCCCGAGTTTCAAATATACGATAAGGACCAGGATGAATTCAGGCCTGTCGAGTACCGTGACATTGTGATATTGATGCGGTCGCTCGCCAAAAAGGCCAACGATTACGTCGAGGTGCTGCGGTTAGCTGGTGTGCCGGTAAGCTGCCAGGGGACAGCAGGATATTTCCAGGCAGCTGAAATTACTGACATATTATCTCTGCTCAAGGTTCTCGATAATCCTCAGCGTGACATCGAATTGGCTGCGGTGCTGCGAAGCCCGTTTTTCAAAATCAGCGACACCGAGCTGGCGAAGATAAAAACGCACAGCCGGACGCAGGGGCGGCACGGAAACTTCTACAAGTGCGTTCTCGAGTACTGTGAATCGGGCAAGGATTTAGAGCTTGCTGAAAGACTTAAGGAAATACTCGCCCAGATTGAAAACTGGCGGACGCTTGCTCGACGCGGCAGTCTAGCTGATTTAATATGGCGGATTTATCGCCGGACCGGCTTCTTGTCGTTTGTCTCGGCGCTGCCGAACGGCCAAGCCCGCCGAGCCAACCTGCTCAGACTGCACGACAGGGCCATTCAATTTGAGGGTTTTGCCAGCAGTGCGGGCATAGCCTCGCTGACGCGCTTTGTCGAATTTATCGAAAGGCTTGAAGAAATAGGCCAGGATTGGGCGCCTGCCGAGCCTGAAGCTGCTGCCGGCAACGCGGTTCGCATTTTAAGCGTCCACAAAAGTAAGGGGCTTGAATTTCCGGTCGTCTTCTTAGCCGAGCTTGAAAGCAGATTCAACCGAAAAGACATGCAGTCGGATGTTCTTGCCGATGCCGAGAACACCTTGGGGCTGCAGATTATCGACCGCA
>JAFNGF010000184.1 GCA_017885385.1 Planctomycetota bacterium | reverse complement strand
TTTGGCGGTTGAGCTTCAGTCTGGGGCTGCGAAGCCTCGACAACAGCAGGCTGGGCAGCAGCAGCTTCCGGTGTCGGGACCGGTCCAGCTCCTGCAGCGGGGGACTGGTCTGCCGGATGCGCGGCGGACTGGCTAAGCTGGCGCTCAATCTGCGCAGCCATCTGTTTGTCGGCTCTTAAAATCAGGACCCGCATAATCCGCTCCGACAGCCGAACGTCTCTTTCGATGTCACGGATTCTGCCGCCGTCCGCGCGGAAGTAACAAAGGATGTAAGTGCCTCTGCCTTTGTGGTTGATCTCGTAGGCCAGCTTTTTCTCGCCCCATTTTTGCAGCCAGAGGATTTCCACCTCGGCCTTTTGCAGGACGTTTTTGATGGTTGCCATAACCCCATCCCAATCAGAGCCGGCCAAAGCCGAGTCAACCAGAAACATCCCCTCGTATAATTTAGTTATCGCTGTTGTCAAAGTCTAGTACCTCCCTTTTCGTCATGCGTCTCGCGTACTGTGTATCGCGTAAAAAAGACGCAATATGATATACGCAATACGCATTACGGTCTATTAAACTGATTCATTGCCCTTTCTATGCCGAACTCAATCCAACAAACTACGGCATCTTTAGCCTTGTCGATTGCCTCTTGCAGCAGCGGCTTTTGGTCCTGGCTGGGCTTATCGAGAACATAATCATAAGCGTCCTGACTGCCGCTCTCGCCGATGCCCAGCCGACAGCGGGCAAATTCACCGCTGCCCAGCTTTTCGATGATGTCGGCTAAGCCGTTATGGCCGCCCGCTGAGCCTTTTGCCCGCAGCCGAATCCTGCCGGGCTCAAGACTCATATCATCCGTTACCACCAGCAGGTCCCGGAGGGGCAGCTTATAAAAGCCCACGGCGGTCGCCACCGCTTGGCCGCTGCAATTCATAAACTGCCAGGGCTTTAGCAATATTAACTTTTTGCCTGCGAATTCAACCTCGCCGAAACGGGCGCCGAACTTTCTGCGTCCAACTTTTACGCCCAGCGTCTCAGCCAGCGAGTCTATCGCCATAAAGCCGAGATTATGCCTGGTGCCGGCGTACCGGCTGCCCGGGTTACCCAAGCCGACCAGCATTTTAATTTGAGCCATTGCATCAATTTTCTACGGGCCGGTTAGGCAGATTCTTCTTTCTCTTGCCCTTCCTCTTTAGCCCTTTCCGCCTCACCTATGACTTCAGGGGCAACCGGGGCTTCGGCTTCCACTTCCTCGGTGGTCTTGGCGGCAGCCACCAGACTACAGGCGACAATAAGCATTTCGGGATCGCTCACCAGCTTGACCTCCGGCGGAAGCGTAATATCACGCGCGTGCAGCGAATCGCCGACATCGAGGTCCTTGACCGAGATGACGATGCCCTCCGGGATGTCGGTTGCCTTGCACTGCACCAGCAGACGGTTGCTATGCTGCTCGATGACGCCCTCGTGTTCTGCGCCCTTAGCGGTGCCTTTAAGCTCGATAGGTACTGTTACGGTGACGGTCTCGGTGACGTCCACCCGCATCAGGTCTGCGTGAATGACGTCTTTGCCCAGATGGTCGTATTGCACGTCCTTTACAATTACTTTTTGCAGCTTTTCATCGAGCTGCACATCCATAAGGCGATGCCCGTGGTGCAACTGTTCCACGAAGTCGTGTGCGTCTAGAGAGATAGCGACGGGCTCTTCCTTGTGCCCGTAGACGATAGCCGGTATTCGGCCCTGCTTACGGACCTTTGCTGATGCCTTTGAGCCGGCCTGTTTGCGAATTTCTGCCTTCAGTTGCAGCGTTTTTTCCATAATGTCCTCACCTCTCAGCCGGATTGATTGAACAAACTGCTGACAGACTCATCTCTATGAATTCTCTTTATCGCCTCGCCCAACATAGCCGAGACGGTTAATACCTTGATATTGCTGAGCTTTGCCGCCCTATCATTCAATGGTATGGTGTCGGTGACCACAATTTCTTCTATCGGCGACTGGGCGAGTTTCTCCGGCGCCTCACCGGCCAGGACTCCGTGGGTGGCCCCGACGTATATTTCCGCCGCTCCGAGCTTTCTGACCAGATTGACGGCGCTGCAAATAGTGCCGCCTGTGGCAATAATATCGTCGCACATCAAGATGTTTCTTCCTTCGACCGCACCGATTATCTCCTCGGCGACCACTTCTTTGCCGCTGACGCGCCTTTTGTGCACGATCGCCAAATCGCCGTTTAGGTGCCCGGCGTACTTGGCCGCCAGCTTAATGTTGCCGACATCCGGGGCAACGACCGTCAAACTATGTATCTTTTTGTCTTTGAAATACTTGCTCAATACCAGCTGGCCGCTGAGATGGTCGACCGGTATATCGAAAAATCCCTGCAGTTGATGTGCGTGCAGGTCTATAGCCAGCACTCTGTCGGCGCCGGCGGTAGTGATGAGGTTCGCCACCAGCTTTGCCGTTATCGGCACGCGGCCCTCGTCTTTCCTATCCTGGCGAGCATAGCCAAAATAAGGGACAACAGCGGTGATACGCCGAGCACTTGCCCTTCGCAAACAGTCCAGGTAGATCAAAAGCTCCACTAGGTTCTCATCGACCGGCTCACAAATTGACTGCACGACAAAGCAATCTCTGCCGCGAACGTTATCCTCTACCCTGACCAGCTTCTCTCCATCCGGAAATTTGCTGATCTGGGCGCCGCCCAGCGGGATTTCCAGATATTTACAGACCTCAGCAGTCAGCGCCGGGTTACTGCTGCCTGAGAATACCTTAAGGCTGTCGCTAAGAAACATTCCTTTATTCCTTACGCCCCAATTCATCTATGCTCTCCTGCGAAACTACGGTGCCCGCGGCTATGTGCGAGCCGTCCTTTAATACAAGCGGCGCTATAAGTATCGCGCCCGAGCCGACGTAGCAATTATCGCCTATATAAGTCTTATTGACCTTCTGGCCGTCGAAATTCGCGGTTATCGAGCCGGCGCCGACGTTTACATTCCGCCCCACATTCGCATCACCGATATAGCTGTGGTGTCTTGCCCGGACGCCCTCGGCCAGAGTCGAGTTCTTGATTTCAGTGAAGACGCCCAGCACAACGTCATCTTCCAGGACCGTGCCGCTCCTTAGATAGGCGAACGGCCCGACTCGACAGCCGCCGCCGATTCTTACTTCGCCGTGGATGTACGTGAACGGCTCAATCACAGTATCCAGACCAATCTTAGCTCTGGCATCGATCCAGGTAGTGTCGGGGTCAACGATGGTAACGCCGTAGTCCATCAGCTCTTGCTGAATCCGTCGCTGCATAATCTTGCTTGCCACGCTCAGTTGCGCCCTGCTGTTGACGCCTACCGCCTCCTCGGGCCTGACCGCGGTAACCGCCACCACCTTATGCCCGGTGGCAATAATACGCGAGACGGCATCTGTCAGATAGTACTCGTGCTTGACGTTATCCGGTTCGACCTGCTCGGCGGCTTCAAAGAGGATTTGGTTGTTGAACAAGTAATAGCTGGGATTCACCTCGCGAATAGCCAGTTGTTCTCTGGCGCAGTTGGCGTCTTCCACGATGCCCTGGATATTACCGTATCTATCGCGGACTATACGCCCGTAGCCGGTGGGGTCATCCAGAACGGCGGTAGCCAAGGTCGCGGCTGCCCGCTCCATCTCGTGTTTACCAATAAGGGTCTGGAGCATTTCAGCTCTAACCAGCGGCCCATCGCCGCACAGGACCAGCGTCTGGCCCTGGAAGTCCTTCAGATACTGCTTACACGACAGGACCGCGTGGGCAGTTCCTCTCTGCTCGGTCTGCTTGACCCAAACAATGTCGTCCGTGCCTTGGAACGCTTCTTCGACCTCGTCGCCGCCAAATCCGACGACAACGTACAGCTTCTGGACGCCGACTCCCCGGCAGGCATCCAGAACATAGGCCAGCATAGGCCGCCCACACACCTCATGCAGCACCTTCGGCAGTTGCGTATTCATCCGGCTGCTGACACCAGCGGCTAGTATTATCGCCACTCTTTCAGGCATATTATCTTGCTTCTCATGCAAATTCTAAATCCAAATACTTGTCCTGAGCGAAGTCGAAGCATCGAAATCCGGGACAGTACCAAAATTCAAATGCTCGGAGCTTCAACTTTTGAGTTTTATATTTAGGTCATTTGAATTTTTTTGTATTTATTGCTTCGAATTTCGTATTTCTCTTCAGCTACCCGGCCAGGACTCGAACCTGGAATGGGAGGACCAAAACCTCCTGTGTTACCATTACACCACCGGGTACTAAATTGACTATTTACGATTTTCAATTGGGTACCACTTTTTTGCATAGTTCTGCCGTAGCGAGGCTTGCCTGTTATCAATAGTCAATATTAAATAGTCAATAATCAATTTGTCTGTCACGGAGGCCCTGCTGCGTAATGGCCCGGCTGGGCTCTGTCGGAGGCTTGAGTCAACCACGCCGTGAT
>JAFNGF010000183.1 GCA_017885385.1 Planctomycetota bacterium | reverse complement strand
ATCAGGCTTGCCGATTCGTCCATTATTTGGACTTTTACGGTTCCGCCAAGCGTTTCAATATCAAAGACCTTGCCGGTGACATATTTATTCTCGAAGAGGTACTTTGCGAATATTCTTAGTCCGTTGCCGCTTTTTTCTGCCTCGCTGCCGTCGGGATTAAAAATCCTCACCTTGCGACGGTTGCCAGCTTTCAAAGGCCCGTAGAGTATTCCGTCCGAGCCGACCCCGTAATTCCTGTGACAAATAAGGCGAATTGAATCGGGCGTTAAATCAACGTCTTGAGTATTGGGGTCGATAACCAAATAATCGTTTCCCAGGCCGTGGTATTTTCTAAAATGCAGCTCCATGCTTCTTGCTCCGACGCATTTAGCTCAGTTCCAGCTCCATGAATATAGCGCCTTCTATCGGATTGTACCTGTACGGGCCTCTTTTTCCAAGAAGTTCCGATCGCGTTCGTCGTCCTCTGGCTTTTCTTGGCAGGATGCATCACGGATGACGCACGACGGGCTATCAACCTCGGTCTGGAGAGTCCCGCTTCGCATGCCGAATAGACGTCGGTAACATACCCCTTTGCGTAACTATGAGCCGGCCCAAAATCTCAAAACAAAATCCCTCAAAGTCGAGGGATTTTGCGATCATAATTGGGGACATACCTGTTAGCTCAGGCTACTGCTCGTCCAGCGCACGAAAGACGCCCGTTTGTTCAATAATTACCGGATAACCCTCAACAACCGACGGTATCTTGCCTCGTAGTTCTTGTGCCTTCACGGATGCGAAGATTTTCATACACGGTTTTCCTTTGTACAAGCCGATTGCCGTGCCTTCCACCCCATCGATAGCCATCCATGCGTCGGTATTCTCTTTCAGAACCTGCTCAATGCTCTTTGCAGGCATAGGGTATCCTTTTTCGGACTTGGTTATACCGTCTTTACGACAGCCGCATAAAATCCCCGCTGCGATGAGGACAACAGCGCTCAGCACGGCAACTGCAATCTGCCTGGTCATTTGCAGTTCGTTATTCCACTAAGCCTTGAGAAAATCAGTCTCTCAGGCGTTGCTATTCGCCGTCAATGGTAACGCCAAAGGCACCAAGGACTGCGTCGATTGGGTTAGCAACTGTAAAAAATTGGCTGCCGGCAAATAAAAGCCCCACGGGCTTGCGGCTGTTGCTTCCCCTACTTGCATCAACCACAAGAGACCCTGAGTCGCCGCCCGCGCTAAAGGTTCCTGGTGTTATAATAATTTGGTTCACAAATCTCGCCGTGCCGCTGTCATAACCAACATCGACCGTGGCGTTTATGGCGTACACTTTCCCTTTGGTCAAGCGGGTTGTCCGGCCGTACTTCTGAACCGGCTGGCCTACATAAGCTGCTGCTGTGGTAGATTTGGGTGTCCCGTAGCCATTCGATGGCGTTGCGTTGCCGAGATTGGCGGTCGAACTAAGGGCAATTGCCGCATCAATTGTGTTGTCTGAACCATCAAATTTGATGGTGTTGAAGGCAGCGAGAGTTCCAATAGCATCGCCAGGATCACGTCCACCGTCGTAAGGGCCTGGCTGTAAGACATTAATGCCGATTGGTCCCTTGTTTTCGTCCGCGTAGACATGGTTGTTGCTAAGGGCGTAAACTCCTGCCGCATCTTTGACCCTGCAGCCAATTGTTCCAGCAGTGATATCTGGATGCCCGGTCGAGACACCGATGGGAACTGGCCGTGGGAGCCGAGCAGTGGGATCAATTTTCGTTCCGCCGCCGGGTTTGCCTTCAGGTTTTGGTAGCGCGTAGAATTTACCCGTGACTACTGGATGGACAGGGACGCCGTCAAGCTCTCTGGGAATACCGCGAACGCCCGGGTTCTCCAGAAAGACTTTAACTGCCGGCCGTTCGCTGTCGTCCAATCCAACTGCTGTGCCCTCGACGCCTTCGATTGCCATAAGCCGGTCGGTGTGTTTCTCCTGGACCTCTTTTACCCGCTCAAAGGCATCTTGGCTGCGGCCCTGGGCCGATAACATGCTGGAAAGAACCAGCAGGCCGAAAACGGCAACAACCACTAAGAGCAGCTTCGAAAAAAATCGTCTTGTCATAATTCCGCTCCTTTCACAAAATTACTCTAATTTTATTACAATCGGATGGAATGATTTGCGAAATCTTCGTTTAATTTCTGCGCAAGGTCCTCCAGACGATGCTCTCCACTTGGCTTGCGGACTTACACATAGAAAATTTACCCGATGAGGCTGGCAAAAGCAAGGAAATTATGCCCAATTTGGCACATATTTTCAGCTTTGCCTGGCGAGGTGCGGTCAGGCCAAAAACCTCAAAATGATGTTTTTATACAATTCCACGCCTTTTTCCACATCGGCAAGGTCAATATATTCGTCCGGCTTATGGCAAAGCTCGGATTTACCCGGCCCAAAGACCACAACCGGCACACCCAAAGAGGCAAAATAAGGCCCATCGGTAGTAAAACCCACCGCCTTAGTTCGGCTGCGTCCCACCGCAGAGCAAAAGTCTCGGACAAAATCACAGCTACCATCCGTCTCCAGAGCCTGAACATCGCGTATAATAGAGACCTCGGCCGCGAATTGAGAGCTGCCTTGTCTTAACTTGGCAAGGATTTTCTCAAAACCGGCAACAATATCGTTGTGGTTTTGGCTCGGCAAGGTGCGAATATCTACCGCGATACTGCACTTATCGGGGACAACGTTGATAGCCTGGCCGCCGGCAATTTTATTGATGCTCATAGAGCACCGGCCCAACAACCTGTGCGGCTCAAAAGGAATTCGGTATCGCTCAAGCTCATCCAAGACAGACTTCATCGAGGTTATAGCGTTCACTCCCAGATGCGGCGTAGAACCGTGAGCAGCCTTACCTTCAGTGGCAACTTCAAGCCACAACAATCCGCGATGCGCGTTAACCACATCAAACTCGGTCGGCTCAGTCACGACTATGCCGGATAGCTCCGGAATCGCACTGGGATTGCCAACGAACCTTCTGGCCCCGCAGCTATCGGTCTCCTCGCCGGCAGCGCCGAGAAGCATGACGTCGCCCTGCAGCTGCGCGCCGGACTCAGCCACCCGCCGGATCGCAGTAACGACCGCGGCGATGCAGCCCTTCATATCCGCGGCTCCTCGCCCGTAGATTTTGCCGTCACTTTCCACGGCGGCAAACGGCGGATGCGTCCACGGGGCTTCGCCCGGCCCGACAACATCAAGATGGCACACAAATAGAAGCGCCTTCTTGCGCCTCGTTGACCTGACACGGGCAACGATATTTGCCCTGGTCTGGTCCCAGGTCTCTATGCGAGATTCTATGCCCGATCTTTCAAGCTCGGCTGCGATAGTCTGGGCCGCAGCCAGCTCACCTTTCAGAGCGGTCGTCTCCGCCTGGATTAATCTTCGCAAAAATTCCTTCATAGCACACCAATTATACAGAGTAATTCAACGAAGGAAAGGCTCGTGTGACTCCGCAAAAGCATTTAGCCGCACGTTTTACATGGGGTCTTTCTCCCCAGCAAGCAATCGCACAAAATACAAAATAAAATGCGGAAAAATTTTTGTTGCATCGCAAAGGATAAAGAATGATAATCCTGGATTAAGGATTTTCCGAGCCCGCCATAAGGAGCGTAAATGGGACCTGTATTGGATGGGTTGATAAAACTTCAAAGTGTTGAAAACCGCCTGCGAGCCGCAAAGGCAAAACTGGCCCGATGTAGACGAACCGTTATTATTCAGGAAAATCAAGTCAGAAGCATCCAAAACGCCCTCGAAGCCAAAAGAGAGGAGGTTCAGCTAACCAAAATACAGTGCGATCGTCTTGAATTGGAGCTGAAGACCGCAGATGAGGACATCGCCAAGCTACGGGCGGCGCTAAACAGTGCAAGAACAAACAAGGAATACGCTGCGCTGCTGACCCAGCTGAACACTACCAAAGCCGACAATGCCAAAGTCGAGAGCCAAATCCTGGAGCTGATGAAAGATTTAGAGGCTGACGAATCCGAGTGTGCGCAGATGTGCAGTCAGATAGAGCAGCAGAAACAAAAGCTGGAGCAGCTCCGAACAGAAGCAGAGGTTTCAGCCAAGAAATACGAGGCGGAAATCGCACAAGTCCAGGCGGAATGGAACCAGGCTGCACGAATAGTACCCCGTGGGCCGTTGGAGATTTTCAAGCGAGTCGCCGAGACTTACGATGGGCAGGCGGTAGCCCCTATTGATCAGTCCGAGGGCAAAACAGCCAGCTATACCTGCGGCGGCTGCTTCATGGGCATCACCGCCGAGTGCGTCAACTTGCTAATGACCAAGGACGACATAATCCGATGTCCAAACTGTACCAGAATACTTGTGCTGGGTGATGCTTCATAGAAATTCTAAGCACTAAATCCGAAATCCTAAACAAGCTCGAAATTCAAATGTTCTGATTCTCAAGACTTTCTGTTTTGGTCGTTTGGATTGCGGTCATTTGGTATTGTTTAATATTTCGATGTTCGCATTTAGGACTTGCCTGACGTCTGGGGGATAAATATTTCGTCCTTCTCAACGGGGATAATAAATTTGCCGGATAAAATACTCGCTTACACAGATGGTGCCAGTAGAGGCAACCCAGGACCGGCGGCCGCCGCCTTTGTGCTGAAGGATTCTGCCGGAAATAAAGTTCAGGCAAAGGCATTCTTTTTAGGCCACGCCACCAACAACGTCGCTGAATATACCGCACTTGTGAAGGCTCTGGAGGCGGCAAAAGAGCTTAGCGTTACAGACCTTGCTGTCTTCAGTGACAGCGAGCTGCTTGTCAAGCAGGTTAACGGCGAGTATAAAGTAAAAAGCGAGCAAATCAGGTCTCTTTTCCAACAAGCAGTCGATTTGCTGGCGGAATTTACGAGCTGGAAGGTTCGGCACATTATGCGGGAGCAAAACAAGGAAGCCGACAAACTCGTAAACCAGGCCTTGAACTTGGAGCGTGACGTCGAAGACAAGCCGGTGCCGCCGAGCGACGAGAGACGAGCCACGAGCGACGAGCGACGAATCATTCGGCTGGGCGTTTTGATCAGCGGCGGCGGCAGAACGTTGATGAATATCCTCGAACACATAAAACAAGGTCGCCTCAATGCCGACGTGGTCGTAGTAATAAGCTCACGCTCGGCGGCAGCCGGCGTAGAAAGGGCAAAAAATGCCGGCCTCAATGTAAAAATCATCCGCACAAAGGATTACCCCGACATCGAGGAATTCAGCAATCGCATCGAGCAGGAGCTGACCGCTGCAAAGGTCGACCTGGTGATTCAGGGCGGCTGGCTCTGCCTGTGGAAAATACCGGCACGTTACGAAAATCGGGTGATGAACATACACCCGGCGCTGCTGCCGAGCTTCGGCGGACAAGGAATGTGGGGACATCACGTTCACGAGGCGGTTCTCGCCGCAGGCTGTAAAGTGAGCGGCTGCACGGTGCACTTCTGCACCAACCAGTACGACCGAGGCCCAATAATCCTCCAGCGCACCTGCCAGGTCAAAGACGATGATGACGCCGACACACTCGCCGCCAGAGTCTTTGAGCAGGAATGTATCGCATATCCGCAGGCCATAAAATTATTCGCCGAAGGCAGGATAGTGGTCCAGAATGGAAAAGCGAAAATCGTGACTGGTGCCGGTGCCCCGAATGAGTCACGAGGGACGAGCAACGAGCGATGAGGGACGCCGCTTTGCGGCAATCCAATCCGGACGACGTTCCGGCGTACACCGAGAAGAAATACCGTTCCCCGCTGCTTGGCGACGGGTACGTGGTGCTCCGGCTGGATGGTGGCGTACAGTGGATGAGCGGGAAAGGGATTCAAGGAACTATTAGCTCAGCAACGAGGCAATAGCCCTGAAGAAATCCAGATGCTGCAGGAATGAACCCTGAAGATTGTAAATTGGCAATTGAGAATCGACAATTGTCAATTGACCACTTCGCTCTTCTCCGGCTGCTTTACCTCCAGGCCTTCGAACTTCAGATTCTGCTCGTCCCGCACGTCGATCTTTATTACGTTCTTGCCTTTGAAGCTGTCTGCCAGCACAGCCTCAGCGAGAGGGTCTTCTATATAATGCTCGATCGCCCTTCTCAGGGGTCTAGCTCCAAATTCCGGATTGTAACCTTTGTCGATGAGGAATTCCTTGGCCTGCTCGGTCAGCTCCATCTTAAAGCCGTGCTCGGTCAGCCGTTTGAACACCTTTGCCAACTCGTAATCAACGATGGTCTGCAGGTCGTCTCTGGTCAGCGACCTGAACACTATTATATCATCAACGCGGTTCAAGAACTCCGGCCTGAAATGACGCTCCACCTCCTTCCGGAGTATTTCTTTCATTTTCTCATAATTGGCTTCGGGCGTCTTTTTGCTGAAACCAAAACCGGCTTGATTTCTTATAAGCTCGGCGCCGATGTTACTGGTCATAATCAGGACAACGTTCTTAAAGTCGACGCTTCGTCCGAAGCTGTCGGTGAGTCTACCTTCATCCATTATCTGAAGCAGTATATTGTAAACGTCCGGGTGAGCCTTTTCGATTTCATCCAGCAGCAGCACGGCGTAAGGCCTACGCCTGACCCTTTCAGTCAGCTGGCCCCCCTCCTCATAGCCGACATACCCAGGCGGAGCGCCAACCAGCCGGCTGACATTGTGCTTCTCCATAAACTCGCTCATATCCAATCTGATAAGAGCGTTTCTATCGCTGAACATAAACTCCGCCAGCGCCTGTGCCAGCAGCGTTTTTCCGACGCCGCTGGGACCGAGGAATATGAAACAGCCCGTAGGACGATTCGGATCCTTCATGCCGCTTCTGCTGCGCCGTACCGCTCTGGCCACGGCGCTGATGGCCTCATCCTGTGAAACCACTGTCTTATGCAGCTCGGCCTCCAATTCCAGCAGCCGCTGCGTTTCCTTCTTCTCCAGCTTCGTGAGCGGCACACCGGTCATGTTGCTGACGACCTCGGCGATGACCTCGGTATCCACAACACCGGTTGCTTCTTTATTCTCTTCGTACCACTTCTTTTGCATTTGCGTTTTCTCATCCAAAAGCTGCTGGGCTTCGTCCCTTAATGCTGCCGCTCTTTCATAATCGGCATTTCGAACCGCATCATCCTTTTCTCGCTGCAGATCTTCGATTTTCTTTTCCATCTTTGTCAAATCGAGCGGCGGCGTCATATTCTTCAGCCGAACTCTCGCCCCGGATTCGTCGATCACATCTATCGCCTTATCGGGCAGACATCGACCGGTAACATATCTGGTGGACAGCTCTATCGCCTGAAACAGCGCTTCATCGGTAAACCGCACCCTATGGTGCGCCTCGTAGCGGTCTTGAAGCCCTCTTAGGATTTCCAGAGTCTCATCTTTCGAGGGCGGGTCGACGATGATCGTCTGGAACCGCCGCTCCAGAGCACCGTCTTTTTCTATGTATTTGCGGTACTCGTCCAAAGTAGTAGCGCCAATGCACTGGACTTCGCCCCTGGCAAGAGCCGGTTTCAACACGTTCGACGCGTCTATTGCGCCTTCTGCTCCGCCGGCGCCGACCAGCGTATGAAGCTCGTCAATAAACAGCATGACATTGGCGGCTCGCTTGACCTCGTTAATCACCGCCTTTATTCGCTCCTCGAATTGCCCGCGATATTTTGTTCCGGCCACCATCATGGCCAGGTCGAGCACTACGATGCGCTTGTCTTTTAATAATTCCGGCACCTGCCTGTTGACTATCTGCTGGCTCAGCCCTTCCACAATTGCCGTCTTGCCCACCCCCGCCTCACCCAAGAGCACCGGGTTATTCTTGGTACGACGGCACAGTATCTGTATCAAGCGCTCGATCTCTCTTTTCCTGCCTATAACCGGGTCAAGCTGGCCGTCGGCGGCCAACTGGGTAAGGTCTCTGCCGAAGCTGTCCAGAGCAGGGGTCTTGCTCTTGGGTCTTCGGCTGATAGCCGGCTCCATCTTCATTCCCAGGCCGCTGGGCCCGTCATCCACTCCGGCGCCCAGCAGGTTCAGCACCTCCTGGCGCACGTCTTCCAACTTTAGGCCCAGACTCATAAGCACCTGTGCAGCTATTCCTTCGGTCTCCCGCAAAAGGCCCAGCAGGATATGTTCTGTGCCCACGTAGTTATGATTCAGCGCCCGGGCTTCTTCGATAGCGTACTCAATGACCTTCTTGGCTCGCGGCGTCTGCGGAAGCTTACCCATCGTAACCATATCAGGGCCGCTCTTGACCTGCTTCTCAACCTCAAGCCGGAGCTTTTTAATATCCACGTCGAAGTTCTTTAGAACCGTCGCGCCGACCCCGCTGCCTTCTTTTACCAGTCCCAGCAGAATATGCTCGGTCCCAATGTATTCGTGGTTAAATCGCTGAGCCTCCTGATTGGCCAGCGCCATAACCTTGCGTGCACGATCTGTAAACCGCTCAAACATCTCTTACCTCAAAACGTTGTCGGGATGAAGAATCAAGATTCGTCTTTGCCTTTTCCATAAAGGCCCAAACGCTGCATATCACAATGTGCAGCTATCAATATTATACTACAATCGGCACTGCTCTGTCAAACCACAAGGTATCTGTCGGCCCAGTGTCTGGTTTAGAGCAGTGCTCATTTACATATATGACTAACTTGCAGCCGGTGTTCGTTTTTTAGGGACCGGCGTTTTCTTCAGCTTAGATTTTATCGACAAAAACCCACGCGGACTTTGCGGTTGCCTGGACAAAAACCTCCCTCTCAGCGACAAAATGCCCACTCTTGCATCGGCAGCATTTAGGCTGATAGCGCGATGATTTCTCCGGTAACAACATCGGAACTGCTGGTGATCGGCAAAGAAATTTGCCAGACAGATGAACTTGGCTCTATTGAATGGTCAAATAGTGGCCGGGCTCTATTGAATGGTCAAATAGTGGCCGGGACATCCCAAAAGTTGACTTTTTGCCATGAGTTCGAGGCGATACTTATCGGGGCTGTATGAATTGGAGTATGTGTGCAGCCCGTTGTATGGTGTTATGCCTTCGCGTTACCGGCCTTCTTCCTCAAGCAGTTTCCTGAGATATTCATTTTCCCGACGGGTCGCTTCAAGGTCAAAAGCCTGGTATTTGATGCAAACTCGCAGGTAATCCAGCAGTTCGTGGAGACTGTCGATGCTCTTTTCAAGCTGCTGCCGGTTGGCTTGCGCTTGCTCGGCAAGTTTAGCCAGCTTACTGCGCTGCGGGTCAGCGGTTTCTCCAAATTCTTTGACCAACTCGTTTAGCTTATCTTCTAACCGTGCCTCGTCCATCACACCCTCCTGCCCTACGCATGCTGCGTCCTATAACTCCGGTTCCAGGCCTTACCCCCTTTCTTGTTGCTTTACAGCAAAATCCATACCCAATTGCCCCCAAAATACGCCATCTTACCAATTTGACTCGCCCCCCAGAGATGTGTCAAATTAGGCAGACGTGGCATATTGGTCGTAGGTTTTCTCAGTCCTTTCCTAAGCACACTATCTGCGCCGATTAGAAGTGGGCGTTGCAAAAAAACGACATGCAAAGCCCAGCACCGCTTCTGCATTCTGTGCAATGGCCTTGGCAAAAAGCGGTTAGGACTCGCGTTGATTATTGTAAACACAGATGTTGACTCAGGGCACCATTCTCGCTACTCGATGCTCGTTGGCTATCGTGTATCCGGCAAGCATATCTGCTACACTTGGGGGTTCATCAATCGGCCAATAAACAGGATGCTGCCCGAATGGTTGTCCCGAATTAAGAACAGAAATGGATGGTCGGCTCGGAAAACCGGTGTCTGGGTGGGGCCAACGGACGTCAGTCTCATCGTTACACCGGTTGCNNCGGTCCCTTCCTCGTTCACATCCACATAAGCCTTGTGGATAACCGCTGAAATGAAAAGGTCCCTGCCCCCCGTTATTCCCGAAAAATCCGCCGCCGTTGCCGAAAAAGCATCCGCCATGCCCATTGATGTGAGCACAGAAGCCAAACTAAACTGGCTGGTCATCTTGAATTTCGGCACGGAAACAATAACTTCGCGTCTGTGCAGTCTATCGAGCCACTGCGAGAAATCCTCCAGATTCAGCGTTTTCTCGAATTTGGGCAGGGCATCAGTTTCCTTCGGCAGCAAAATAATCATCGATAGCTCATTGTCGATATATGGAATTTCAAGTGCCTGAAAATCTTCAGCCTTCATATAGCGGAACTCGCCCGTCTGATTCATCATCGGCGCATCGACCTTCTCGCCGCTGGCCAGAGTAAACGGCGATTGCTTAGTTCTATCCTTCTTGAACTGTCTGGCCCAGTCGCCCTTAAAATAAATAGCATTTGTCAAAACCAGCCTCGTCATCGTATCCAGCACGCCCGGCTTGAGCAGCTCTTTGATTTTGTCCTTGGTCTTTTCTTCCACCCAGGCATTAATGGTCTTGCGGGCTGATTCAGTTGCTGTTACGAAATCGACTTCGGTCAGCCGGCCGCCATACTCGGTTTCTATGAGTCTCAAAAAATCATTGAGCAATTTGTAGCCTTTCTGGCCCCACAAGGCGTTTGCTACTGCCAGCTCATAGTTGCCCTTTTTTGCCCTTTGGTTCAAATCCTTTACAACCACTCCGAAAGCCGAATGAAATTGGCCCTCTTGCATAACGGGCTCGGGCGGCACTTTTTCGCCGGCCAATGTGGGAAAGTGCAGGACTTTGGCCATCTGCGTTTCGGTCTGGCCGCGTGCCCCGGCGTAGGTCATAGCCAGAGCGGTCGAGATGCTGTAGGGCGAGAAAAATAGATTGCCCTGATTTTCCCGAAGCCTGGCGAAAAGCGCCAGAGCAAATTCATTATTGCCCTGTACCACAACTTTGTCCAATTCTGAATCCGCCTTTCTCTGCTCTCCGCCGAAGCAGCCAACAGCAGTTACTACCACAACTGCCAGGATAAATGTACATTTCTTAGCTCTCATATAATAGCTCCCTCTATATCGTTGGACAAACTGGCACTCAAATCTATTTTTCCTTAATTATACCGATGGCTCCCTCTCAATTGCAAACTTACCCAGACGACTATTTTCCTGCCGGCGGATAGGTAACTGCTGCACTGCCGTGAGCGACAACCGCGCCCAGCGTCAGTTTATGGGCGCAAGTTTTGCCCGGCTCGACAATATGAACAACTTCTACGCCTTTGCTAAACAGGTAGTCACTCAAGAGCCGGCGATGGCACTTCCAATAGAATTTCTCTGCGCACATAATCGCGATGCGGGAAGTCGCAGCAGTTGCCAGAAGTTCGCTAACCGCAGCCCCCAACTCGCCGGTTGCCATATAGTCCGCGTAGTTGCGAAAACCCGGGCTTTCCAAACCCGTGNNTTGGCGAGTCCTCACTTTTGCCCTCGTGCCTGCGGCCTCCCAGCGATTCCAGCCAGACGTAATCAATGCCCCGGGCATTCAATAGTTTGCGCAGAGTTTCACGATTGAAATGTGGGAACTTGCGTGAGCTTGGATACCGCCGAATATCCGCTACGGCGCCAATTTCAAACTCTTTCAACAGAGACAAGAATTCCTCGGCTGAGCGGTTTGAATGCCCAATCGTGAAAACCCGCACATCCTTTGTACTACCGGAACCCACAAAAAGCTCCACAATCACTCAACCACAGGCATCAAAGAGGACCTCACCGAAATATGTGGATGTTTCCCAA
>JAFNGF010000182.1:16595-31128 GCA_017885385.1 Planctomycetota bacterium | reverse complement strand
GATGCATACCCTTAACGTCGCAGACATCATCGACCTCGTTTATGGTCATCTCTATATTTGTACGACAGCCGCCTGTAGGCGGGGTCTCCGGACACCTTACCACTTTGCCGCTATAGATATACATCTGGGGCGGCTGACCCGAAACGTACTGGGCCATGGTGACATCCTGCCCCACCGGCCAGAGAACTCGCGGGACACAGCCCCAACCTGCCTCGGCATGGTTCATCAATATGTACGGTTGAGAAGGCCCGTTTGTGCCGCTGAGCTTCGATGGACAGGTGCAGTGCGCACCAAAATAATGGTTATTCTCTGTCTCCATAGAGGAATTCTGTTGAAATCCCGGTCGGCCAAAAAGCTGCTGCACCAGCATTAGGGTCAACGTGGCATTAAGATCAGCCTGGCAACCCGCTGGAATCCCTTCATCTCGCAGGCTCATAAATCCCATACAAGGCGGTGGGTGCTTGTGGGGCTTTCTAAGTCCCGGCAGACAGTCCATCATTATGGCGTCAGCCTGTTCGGCCTGTATGATTCTTTTAAGGGCAAAATATGTCTTCGCGGCGTCGATAACATCAGTCTCGGTAGGTTGAACCACCTCTTTGGCATTGCTCATAAATGTTTTCGCAAGCTGTCTGACGGCGTCAGTCGTTTCGGAACGCCTAAATTCCTCAACAAATCTTTCGCCCGGAATAGTGCGCAGCCTGGTTCCAAGGTATGGTACGGTTGTTTCTTCCGTTTTTGGACCTGCAATATTAACAAGCAGGCTTTCTCTCATCCATCGGGCAGTTTTTATCATTTTCATCCCGTTTTCGACAGCGTCAAAATTATCCAGCGAATTGACCAAATATACGCCGGGCTTTCGGTGAAGCTGATTAATGTGATCGACCAGAAGAATGCCCAAGGTAGCGAGCACAACTGCGGGGATTTGCGATTCTTCGACAATCCGCGTAACGTGTTCCCAATGACCTTTCTTGAAAGGAATAAGCAGCAATCCATCCGGCCTGGATTGCTTAAGTTCATTGATGAATCTCACGACGCTGGGTGCATCGTCAAGAGGCTCGCTGTTTACCGATATGCGCATGCCGAGCTTCTGTTCGATTTCTTTGATCTTTTTGATATATTGCTTTTGGCGGCCTTCAGCATCAAAGGTTGACCCCGGCCAGCTATAATAACCATCTTGCTTCAGAGACTCGGTAGGCGGATACACAAAGGCTCCCCGTACCGTAGCCATTGCCTTGCGGCTGTCGCCGGCGTCTACGGAAGTTGCAGCACCAAATAATCTCTGAGAGCCGAGTGAAACGCCCGCGGCGGTCGTGCCCACACTCTGAAGAAACTGACGCCGGGACATCCGGAATATTTTGGCTGCTCGTGACCGTTTCATATCAGCTCCTTTCTCGGCTCACCTGAAATTCAACTTTCTTCCCCGCCTTAATCTGCAGCGCCTTATCGAAATGATTATAGCCGAAGCCGTCCAGAACGAATCTACCCAGAGCCAGCTCCCCACGTGAAACCGCAAGCTCAACATTGATACCTTCTTTTGTGCGCGCAAGCGTGCAGATTCCCCAGGCGTAACCATTGGACCAAAAGAATGTGCCCTCGCGGGGAGCCAAGGTCATAGTTTTTTCGACGCCCGAATAATGAAAGCCGGTTAGCGCCAATATCGCTGCCCAGCTGGCCATAGCCCGCGCATAGTGATGGCCGCACTCAGCCTCGTCGAATGGACTGCGTTTTTGCCCATCATATCTGTCGCGGATATTCTGTATGCACTTTAGCCCATTCTCGACCTGTCCCTCGTACAGCATGCCGACAGCCGCTGCGTACTCAAAGCCCGTCATCACCTCGCTGAAGTATGGGAATGGATTCTGCGGCCTGTCTTTGGGATAGCTGGCCATCAAAAGCGCTGATTCATCGCCAAGGGCAAAACTCCGCATACAGTTGAAATGCCCGTACAGGCCTTGCCTGAGGTTATATTTCATGATATTCTGCAGGGTCTTGCGAACATTGGTTGGCTCAAGCAAATACCCAAGGCCGCAGACGTGCGCCATATACTGGCCGACAAGCTGGTCGACCAGGCAGCCCGAGCCAAGCTGGTAATCAGGTTTAGTGATATCTTTTGCGCCCATCCCCACAAGCAAACTTGGCGCAATCTCGGACTTGTCCTTTGGCGGCTGAATCTTGTGCTCGTAATATTCTCCGTTAAAGAGATTCCGGTCTATCCACACTTTTCCACGCTCGAGTAGCTCGTGACAGGTCCCGGCAAAGTCATCCTCGCCGAGATAGCGGGACATCTCTTCGGCAGCCCGCAGCGCACCCAAATACCAGACGCCCATCTGCGGGTTTGGCCCGTAATACTCCACGTCCATAGTATTATGCTGGCAGCCTTCCATCACGCCGTCACGGTCTGCGTCCCAGCCGCCTTCAATCCAGCAAAACTCCACCGCCCTTTTCACATGAGGCCAAAGAGCCTTCAGCATCTCGTCATCGCCGGAAAGCTGCCAATCCCGGTACATCTTCATAATGCAGCCCATCTGCCCGTCGGCGGCAGCTTTGCCAAAGTCCCGCGCACGCTCCAGCGGCAGATTTACGCGAAAGCTCATCAGACCGGTATCACCTGTAGCATAGGCAAACTCGACCTGCCGCATTGATTTAGCCAGTGCGCCAAATAAATATGCCGTCGCCTGCTCGTAGTTCCAGACGTGGGTGCACGAACCATGACAGCAGCCTCTTGTATTGCTGCAACCTTCCCAGCCGTAAAAACGCCCGTCCTCTGTGCGAAAACAGGTCTGTGTGCGGAGCGTACTGACATTGAAAAGTGCGGCTTCCTTGACCACCTCGGGAAGATTGCTGTCGCAGAACGCCCGTACAAACTGGACAGTTTTAGCTTCGAGCTCTGCAAGCTGTGGCGCAAATTTCTCAGCGACATCCCAGGCGTCACTGTATCTGGTAGTATAGTAATTGCCGATACGGTCCTGCTCATTATTTTTGGGCGTCCAGGTTTGACGGTTCGGAAAATGCCAGGTCACCAGAAATGTCACTCGCTCAGTCCCGTGCGGCGGCAGCTTGACTTGGACAGCAAGTGAGGCCATCGGTGTATCTTCGCCGGTGGCCGGGCGATCTTCGAGCCGGCCGTCACTACTGAAATCATCCCAGAAATCCAGCAGTGAGCTGCCCCAGCTCTGGCTGGTCCAAGACGTACGGTAAGTGACGCCTGTACCGCCGGTGGTGGCCAATCCTATTGTGCCCCATTGTTCCGCCCGCGGGGCGACCCCTTTGGAATACATGAAGATGCCCTGGACGTTCTGGCCTTTGCGGAACTCATTCTGGTTTGCCCTGCCGCCAACAGCTACGAGATCGCCCTTCCAATCCTTCGTGCTGCCCGAGCCGTCTATGCCGATGAAGTTAGGCATACTGCCGCAGACCGAAGCGGTCATCAATTTGTCGGTTTTGTTACAAATGACATATCGCAGGATAGCTACGGGTATACCGCTGTCGTTAGCGTCAGGAGGGATAAGCGGGTTGAATGCCTCGATTCTTACATCCACCGGCACGCAGGGGTCAGACAACATTACTTGCCCCAGCGGATAGGCGGCAGCGAAGATGCAGTGGCGGAACCGCGGCAGACTATGGTTCGGCATAGTACTGCCATGGCTGCCCTCGTAATCGGATGGCTCGATCGGGCCTTCGAGCGCCCTGGTTAATACCTGTCCCTCAGCAGTCTTGACACAAAGCGCAAAAAATGACCCTAATCCACCTCGCAGCGGCACAAATCCTTTAGCCGGGCGGTTCATAATCTCCCAGTCCCGCAGGTCGGCGCGTCCGCCTAATGAGAGAGTCCCCGTCCCGATACCTCCTAAAGGAAGAGCAATCCGGGCCAAATGCTCCTGGTCATAGCGCTTAAGAATTGGCCAGGCGTCGCGATTACCCGGCTGTTCTACCGGCACTATTTGTGGCTCACCTGCGACAGCGGGCGTATGGGCATAAAATATGCCGGCGCACGCCACCGCCATCGTCAGGATTAGCAATAACATTCTCATAGTCTTCTCCCATCTTACAAACACCAGGGGCTTCGCGCCGATCGGCTTACCATTCGGTCGGCCAGCGGGTCGTTTACAAACGCTTCTTTCTCGGGGTTCCATTTCAGCGGTCGGCCAAGCTCATAAGCAATATTCCCTAAGTGACATACTGTTATGGAGCGGCACCCTGTGGCAATATCACTGATAGGCTTAGCGCGGGTCCGTATGGAATTGACAAAATCGGTATGATGGTTCTCACTTTCCTGCAGATGTATCTGATCGGGGCCGATTTTCTGCTTGATTAGATTTTCCGGCCAAGTGCGCAAAGTGTAACGCCAAACGGCGACCTTTCCCTCGGTCCCTTCGAACATCACGCCGTTATCCTGACCTGTTTCGGCCTTAAGTTTCTCCGGGTCACGAATCATAGTAGCGCCGCTGGCGTACCGGTAGGTAATTACCTTCCAGTCCTTGCCATCTGGAGGAATAATCTCGACGGGCCCACTATCATCGGTTCCCAGCCCCCACTGAGCGGTATCGAAATGGTGCGCGCCCCAGTTAGTCATTTCACCGCCTGAGCAATCGCGATATGCCATCCAGCCTCTGACAAATCCGACATTGTACGGCCTCCACGGTATCGGCCCAAGCCACATATCATAATCAAGGTAATCCGGGACCGGCTCGGCAGGCAGGTCACAGAGCTTATATACTACAGGTCCGCCGACACCGACCGTCACGGTTTTTACCTGGCCGATGTAGCCGTTGCGAACCAGCTCGCAGGCGAAACGAAAGCTCCAGCTGGAACGCTGCTGAGTGCCCATTTGGAACACCACGCCGTAGCGCGTGACAGCGTCGCGCGCCGCCTTTGCCTCCTCAATCGTGACCGAGAGGGGCTTTTCACAATAGATGTCTTTGCCCGCCTTTGCTGCCGCGATGGAAATGAGCGGATGCCACCGCTCACCGGTGGCGATTAGCACAGCATCGATGTCTTGCCTGGCTAAAAGCTCGCGGAAATCACCGTAAGTAGCGCAGTCGTTGTTGCCGTACTTTTGGTTTACGATGTCACGGGCACGATTTTTATTACGGGCATCGGCATCACAAACGGCTACCGCCTGGACTTCGGCTCTGCCTATAAAGCCGCCTTCCGGCGCCCAGATGCCTCCAGCCAGACCTTGTGTGCCCTGGCCCCCGACGCCGATGAAGCCCATTACGATGCGATTGCTTGGAGCAATCCGCCCTGACTGACCGGCTTTGCCCAGAGCGGATGATGGAACAATATAGGGAAAACCCATCAGACCGGTCATAACTGTCGATGTTCTTTTCAAAAAATTGCGACGACTGATATTTCTTGCATGCGACATCGGTAAACCTCCACAAATTTTAGCCAAAAACCCCACGTGAAACATGGGGCTGATTATTCACTGATTACCTTCATGATATTTCTACTATCTGTCCCGCCTTTGCAAATAATTTTTCGTTGGCGCTTCCATTTTTTAAGCTGATCTCTAATGTGCGGTTCGAGCCTTCAATCAGAAATAGCTCACCTTGTTTTGCCGCAGAATAATTTTCACGATAACTCATTTGGTATATTTTCTCTCCGGTTTTAACGCTATAGCTGCCGTTACCCTGCTTTGGTATGTTTGTTATGATGTCTCCAAAGCTATCGATCCTGACCACCAGCCCCCTACCACTATCCTGATAAAGCTCCAATCTCTCAATCTGGCCGACCTTTTCGCCCACCTGGTCAAACTTGCCCAGGCCGATCTTTGCAGCCGCCGGGGCAAACACGTCTCTACCGTGAAAGGTGTGACTGGCATCGCTCGGAATCGGAATCTCCCTTATGTCAATTACTTCCTGCTCTTTGAGCGTTTCCCAAAGTAAGCCATTATCCGGGGGCAACAAAATAATACCGCTCTGTTTTAACTGCCAACGCTTTTCTTTCGCTGCCCACGCCAGGGTCGACCACACAGCAAAATACCGAACCTTCCGGGAAGTATTTGTAGTTATTCCTCAAAATCCACGAGGCCTCGATGATATTCTGGCTCGAAACGCTGTGGCATAAATCTACTATTTGGGCGCGGTGATCGATGCTATAAATCACACCTTTCATTACGCCCACATATTCACTTGGGCCGAAGTCCGTCAATAAGATTACCATGCAGGTCGACCCGAATTCTAAATATGCAATTGTCAATTTTCAATTGTCAATTTGCAGTGCTGCCGCCCTCTGTCACCGATCAATCGACCTTAACGGTCTCATCGAGCGGGATGCCCAGCCGTCTATATCGCGCAGCCCGGGACTTCTCGTCATCGATGTGAATGTCTCGGGCGATTTTTCCGACCTCCAAAGCGCATTCTCGTGGAACAACCAAGACCCCATCGCCGTCCGCAACGATCAGGTCGCCCGGATACACAAGGACGCCGGCACAGCTTACGGGAAAGTTGTACGACTCAGCGATGAGCCTGCCGGGGCGGACTCCGCGCGAACTATATCCATCTTTGCAGTACACAGGAATTCTTTTGGCTTTGACGATCTCATCGGTATCACGTGCACCGCCGTTTGTGACTACTCCAGCTACTCCTTTCTCCAGCCAGCCGAGACTGTTATTTGAGCCGATAAAGCCGCACTCCGGAATTCCGCCCGCGTCGATGACAGCCACATCGCCTGATTTAGCTACCTCAAGCCAGGCATCGTGTGCCCGCTTATACTGTTCGGATTTAAATTTTTTGAACCCATTGATATCAGGAAACGAGTTTTGCCCGGCTCTCACATCGGTGGGCACGTGACGGACGGTGATGGCAAAGCCGACTATCCGGTGAGAGAATTTTTCCACATCGCGCCATAAGGGGCGAATATCCTTGTGCATCAGACCTATGTCCTGCAGACCTACCAGATCCATAGCATCAAGGACATCCGTGAGTCGCAAGCTCTTATACAATGTCAGAATTTCCCTTCGTGCCGGGTCACTATCATCAAAGGTCTTATTCTGCAGCAGCCTGACTCCCTGAGGTGTTGTGAGCTTCTCTGTGGTTTGGCGCTGCTCCGCGCCGGCGGCAAAAATGCCTGGCGCCGATATGGCTACGATTAATGCCATGAAACTAACGGGATTCGACCTACACTTCTTGAAATGATACATAGCAGCCTCCTAAAAATCAGTTATGAAATTCAGTAAGCTCGGCTTCAAACCGAAGCTAAACTAAACGTTCAAAAATGCAAGCACTTTTCAGCATTTTAGTCAAAGCCTGGCAGAGCTTTAGCGCCCTACCATCAAATAAGGGCTTGAACACCCACGACAATCCAATATCATATCTAATCCTGGAAGCTCAGAAATGGTGAGACTATCAGATTTCGGCAAGAAGATTGCGGTACAATCCGGCATCAGCCAATTGATGGACGACTTGGGCAACGCCCTTGCGGAAGGCCGGAATGTTCTGATGCTTGGCGGCGGGAACCCCGCCCATATCCCCGAGGTTCAAAAGCATTTTCGAGAGAGCATCGTAAGACTTCTTGAGAGCGAGAAAGAATTTGAGCGAGCTATCGGCAATTATGACCCGCCGCAAGGCAATAAAGAATTTATTGAGGCGATGTGCACGCTGCTGCGCGGCCAGCTGCACTGGGACATACGACCGAAAAATATCGCCCTGACCAACGGCAGCCAATCGGCTTTTTTCATTCTCTTCAACATTCTTGCCGGGGCCTTCAAGGGCCGGGCCAATAAAAAAATCCTGCTGCCGCTTACTCCCGAGTACGTTGGCTACTGCGACGTTGGTTTAGCCGACGACCTGTTTCTGGCATACAAACCTGAGATCGAACATGTCAGCGACCACATATTCAAATATCACGTTGACTTCGACAAAATCAATGTCACCGACGAAGTTGGTGCGATTTGTGTGTCCAGACCCACGAACCCTACAGGCAATGTCCTGACAGATTCTGAGATTCAAAAGCTCGGCGAACTTGCCCGTTCGAACAAAATTCCTTTCATTATTGATAATGCTTATGGCACTCCATTTCCAAATATTATTTTTACCGAGGCTAAACCTGTCTGGGACGAGAACACAATCGTATGTATGAGCCTGTCCAAGCTCGGCTTGCCTAGCACCCGTACAGGAATTGTCATCGCCAACGAAGAAATTATCGGCATGATTTCGCAGGTGAACGCCGTGATGAGCCTTGCTCCGGGCGGCCTGGGCGCAGCCATCACCACAGACCTTGTGCGCAGCGGCGAAATACTGCGTCTGAGTCAGAACGTCATAAAGCCTTTCTACCAGATACGGGCGGAAGAAGCTGTTGAGCTACTTTGTCGGGAGCTCAATGGGACCGATTTTCATATACACAAGCCGGAAGGGACATTCTTCTTATGGCTGTGGCTGCAGGGATTGCCTGTTACAGACGTCGAACTTTATGAAAGACTCAAAAAACGAGGCGTTCTAATTGTCCCCGGCCATTATTTTTTCCCGGGCCTTGCCGAGCAATGGCAGCATCGATACGAGTGTATCCGAATAAATTACTCCCAAGATAAAGACGTTGTTACACGGGGCTTAAAAATTATAGCCGCGGAAATCAGACAAGCCTACGATTCCGTGTAGTCATACNNGCATGCCACGTGCCGCTTTCCAGCTGTAGCAGGCTCTTTACCGATCGCAGCTCGACAGGACGCCCATCAACCGTTAGCTTTGGTACGGCCGGCAGATTAGCTCTTGTACGCACGGTAAACCGCGTTGTGGCGAACGGAGCGTTGAATGTCACGCTGGGGCCTTGCCTGGCGATCTCCGTCAGCTCCTTGGCAGCCCAATAACGGGCAATTTCGCTTAGTTTCATCCAGATTAAATTGTCGTATCGGGCATGAATACGCGTGACAACCTCCTGGAAGATTTTGAAGCCCAGCTCCTCACCATTATAATAAATGCCGGGCCAATGGCAGACGATGATTGCCGGCTCACCCTTGTCAATGACCTGCGGCAGCCGGCCGCCTTTGAGGTCTTCTGTAATACATTTATCTGCAGAGCCGGGCGTCAGCCCGTCCCAGCCGCCAAACCAGTCGCCCGTGCAGCCGATTATGGATACAACGCACTTCGGATCCGGGCCTGAAAGACCCGAGGCATACTCTACGAGAGGCGCTACGCTGCGCTGCTCCGTGAAAACATCTCGAAAATAGTGAGGTATCTCCGCGCCAAACACGTCGCGGCATGACTGGAGAGTAGCCTGCGATAGCTGCGGCATTACACGGCTGCCGAAACCGCCCGGCGTGGTAATACCTTCGCACTGGAGGCCGACATTTTTCAGAATCCGCAAGGCATAGCACATATAATCAGCCAGCTCGTCGACGGATTTGCCTACGGACCAGCCCCAGTTCTCCATAAACCGCTCGCTTCTCTCAGGGTAGGGCCGGCCGGCCTTGGTGTCGATGACCCAAGTATGCGTGACCATCTCAGGATGAATGTCCCAGTCAGGCATAATAAATTCGCGCACCAGCTTGATGCTGTCCTCCAATTCTTTTTTGGACCAGCCAGGCAGGTCACGGTCCAGCCAGCCTACCAAAGCTGGATACGGGACCACACTGTATTTGCCCTTTACTTTATGCTCGCGACACCACTGCCCGAACTTGCGTACAAAGGCATCCGGTATCTCGCGGGGCAGTTTCTTCCAGTCCTGTTTATAGTTATTGGGAAATGCCTCCGCGAACTGTGGGATGCCAAAGTGAGCCAGGTTCACAAGACAGGTTGAATCATCGATGATAAGGCTGACCGGCACGCGATTCTGTGGGTTAAGCACTACGACATCGGCGTCTTGCTGTGCACGTTCTGCCTTTTCCTGAGCGGCGACCGGCACAACATCAAGAATTGACTTTGCGCCGGCAGCGGTCAGCGCCGCAATCTTTACAAAATTTCGCCGCGTGATTTTGTTTTTTGTGGACATGTTTTGCCCTCATCTATCAATAAGACCACTATCTCGATGGAACACCAACTTTAATGAAAACGTTTTCCGGTTCTTCATCGCACTGAATCGTGTAGGTTGCCGGCACATCAAGGTCTATGGTTTCTTGGCGAAGCTGCCCATCAACTTTGTACCCGTGCGTGATACGTATCTGAGTCTGCGGGGGCCGTTCTGGAATCACGTGCATACAGGCACGAATCGCATTTATGCCCGGCCGGCCCGTGTATTTTATGTACACCTTTTCCGCCGGCACATCCAATCTAATATCTGTATCCCAGTTATATCGCCAGTGATTCACCCATGTTGGAACTGACGATTTATAAATCTCCTTGAAATCCTTCGGCTCACCAACCGCATACGCGATCCGGTTGTCGGTCTGCCTGGCTTGTTCCGCCTGGTACGTGCGAAAGGTGGCGCCGACACTGCACCATGCGATCTTCGTGCCCTCTGGAGCCGCGAGGCGCAGGACAGCCTCGCCCCGGATGCGGCAAGTTTCGCGCTGTGGGTCATAATCTTCCGGCATCGTAACCAGATACTTAGCCAGGTCGTTCGCATCCGCAGTGTTTGGATTTATCAAAATGGGGATCGTTGCCAGACCGTAGCGATCACCTATTTCGTATCGCAGGTGGTTGTCGCTTTTCTTCAGGCAAGGCAGGCTGATTGGTGCAACTTGAACCCAGGTATAGATCTCTAAAGATTTTATTGCTCCAGCCCCGCCCGTACCAGCGGCAGCGAGCTTTAATAGATAACCATAGGTGCCTTTGACCATGCGCGTCAAATCCACAACTGCGTCTTCATCGGCTTTAACTTTACCTGCAGATTGCCAGTTGAGCCCGCGATCCAAAGACACAAATAGTTCAACGGGCAACAGCGCTTCCAGCATCACGACTGAGGCGTCAGCATCATCATTCGGGTCGTCCAAGTCTTTAACTTTAGCGACAATTATGTAAGGCGTAAAGACTTCGAAGATGATCTCGGCATTGCCTTGGTTGACAATATGCAGCCCTTCTTTGCCCGGCGCCAGATTTTTTACAGCATAAAATCCATCTTGGAAATCAGTTGAGGTGTTTGAAAGGCTAGGGCCATAGTGAAAAACTCCACTTCCATGATTCCAGCGAGTGAAATCACGGTGGTTCGGCTTCATGCCCACGGGGCTGGTAAGAAGAAGGTCCTTGACCCATTTCGTGCCATTGTAGCGAGGCAGATGGTGCCAACGCCCACTCTGCGGTTCCTGCGGCTCCCACCAGCGAGTAAAGGTTTCACCCTGCCGAAGATAGAAATCCATCGTGTGGCTGCCCTGAAACCAGCGGTAATAATAGTCAATTCTGCTGTCGCGAAAGATTTCAAACAGTTTATCCTTGTCGTCGTCTTTAGGGAAGAAAGGCTCAACCTTCACCGGCGGATCAGTCCACAGGTTTCTATCTCGTCTGGCCCGGTCGAGACTTACAGCTATGCCGTCGGCATCCAGCAAGGCGCCTCGGACATCCAGGTCCAAATAGTGCCAGGAGCGATCGTACCAGACCTCCGTAGCACAATGGTTCCACAATTCGACGCCGAAGGAACGCCCATCTTCAAAACCCACGCCTTGAAAAATACCATCCAAAATAGGGCCGAATATCCCACAATAAGCCATGTTATAAACATTGAGAATTTTGAGCGGCTCACGCACGGTAGCGTACTCGTCAAATGGGTCCGGTCCTTCGAGAATCTCATTGAAGTGGTAGAGTCCTGTTTCGTAGCCGCACAAATATTTCCATATTGCAAGTGCCAGGTCATTGCCCGTCTTGTCCTGCCACTGCCGGAACTGTCGGAAGCGTTTCAAGTCCGTAGTATCAGCGGTATGCTCACCGACAACGCGGATGCAGGCCACCTTTGCACCAGATGTGGCACACGTGACAGCACTAAACGCGACAATTAAGGTCGCCCAAAGACTCAATCTGACCGGCCTGACCCTAAAAGGCAACATTCCGACGCACCTCACGCTCACAGACTATGATTCCTGCTGCATCATAATGTTTCAGGCAAACGACCGCTGCCTGACAATAATACTACCACTTCATAGAGTTGCAATCACTTAAGCGAAAAAGCAGCCCGCCGTTGCGCCGAAACTAAAGTAGCAGCCTTTTAAGGCCGATATTCTGACTTTGGATGGAATTTTGCCTAGTCTGAGCGTCCGCCCATAGTCGACCAGGCGGACGAAGGAGCAAGAATGAGCGAGGTTGCTGAACATCCCGCAGGGATTATCACCGTCAGCCCAGATGCAACCGTCAAAGATGCGGCCATTGCGATGCTTACCAATAGAGTCCGCTGTCTTATCATCAACGACCAGAACGGCCGCTTTGCAGGCATCGTAACAGAGCGAGACATAGTCAGCCGGGCAGTCGCTTGCTCAAAAGACTTCGAGAAAACCACTATGGCTGAGATAATGACAACGCAGGTTGTCTGCTGCACGCCCGGCAGTCCAACAAGCAAAGCTCGGGAGCTTATGACCGCCAATCGAATTCGCCACCTACCGATGATTGAAGACGGGGTCGTTGTCGGGATGCTTTCGGCTCGCGACCTTATGGAGCAGCAGATCTTCGAAAATCGAGCGGCTGCGGAAGAGGTGGCAATGCTTGCTAGTTGCCTTAAGAGCATTGACCTGAACGAAGTCGCCAATATAGTCACCGCTGAGGCGCCTAAGCTGTTCCAAGCCGGCAGATGCGTGCTGTATTTTCATCTGGCGCATCATCCGTGCAGCGGGAAGGATGAGTCTGCGACGAAACGCCCCGCCCTTGTAAGTTACAATAAGTGTTTGTGCAAAGAGCAGTGCCTCGGCAGCCTGGAAGAAACCGGGCAGCTATCCAATGACGGCAGGTTTTACTATGACAACGCTCCGGAGCTATGCAGAAGCCTCGGAGCGGAAGGCCCGCGTATATTTATTCCGCTCAATATAGCCGGTCTGAAAGATTGTTCGTCGGCCAAGAGTAAACGGTTGTCCGGCTACTTATGTATGTGCGGCCTGGCGCCTGCAAGCGCCGCTAATAAGGAGCTGGTTTCATACAAAGCCAAATTAGCCGGAGAGATTCTGAACTCTCATCTGACCAATGCCAGACTTTATCAAGAAGCCCGGCTAAATTCGTTGACCGATCCCCTGACGGGCGTAGGCTCTCGAAGACTTCTTGAAGATAAGCTGGAGTTCGAAGTGGCGCGAGCAAGACGATACAGACGACCGTTCTCCGTTGCCATCATAGACATTGATAATTTCAAGACCATCAACGATGTTCTGGGTCATGCCACAGGGGACATCGCGCTTAAGAAACTTGCTACATGTATGAAAGTTCAAAAGAGAAGCCCGGACGTGCTGGCACGTTATGGCGGCGACGAATTTATGGTGCTGATGCCGGAGACCAAAGCCGATGACGCCATCTCATTACTGGAACGGCTGCGAGCCAAAGTGCAGCAGATTAAGCTGGCGGAAAATCTGCTCATAACATTTAGCTGCGGAATAACAGAAAGCCTGCCCGACCGCAATGATTCCGCCACCGACGTTATGCGCAGAGCAGACCTGGCTCTTTACGAAGCTAAAAGCGCTGGCCGAGACTGCGTTAAGATCTGGGACCGGAGCATGGCAGAGCGTCTTAGAGCGGGTGACATTGAAGTTGAGAAGGTCAAAAAGCTCGAGAGACGCATTGTGGGTCTGTCTGAAAAGGCCGAGAAAACGTTCATTCAAAGCATCTGGGGACTGGTGCAAGCCCTTGAAGCAAAAGACCCCTACGCCAAGAGGCACTCCGAGAATGTAATGAATTATGCGGCCGGCATCGCTGAGACGATGAAGATGCCTCCAAAACAGATTGAAGTCATTCGCCGCGCCGCCATGATTCATGATATTGGCAAGATCGGGATACCAGATGCAATCCTGTCCGAGCCGGGTACATTATCGCCGTACCAGCGCGGCATTGTCCAGCAGCATCCGCTTATAGCCGTTCGCATCCTGGAAAAGATGACTTTTCTGCATCGTGAAATAATCATAGTGCGGCACCATCACGAGAAATGGAACGGCGGAGGTTATCCGGATGGTCTGTCGAAAACTTCGATACCGCTCGGCGCTCGGGTTATGGCTGTAGCCGACGCATTCGACGCATTAACCTCGTCCCGATCCTATCGCAGCAGCCGGTCTGTCGCAGAGGCAGTAGAAATCGTGGTTGATTCTTCCGGCTATGATTTTGATCCTGATGTTGTCAAAAGCCTCGTTGCCTGGGTAGAGAGCTTATGCCGGCAGGTGGGCAAGGCGTTAGGCGAGGTCTCGCCGCAGGATTTGCTGGACAGCGTAACCACAGATGGGCACGGATTTCCAGAGGGGGCACAAATAAACACAGATTACAAACCGGCAAAATCCTTCGACCCGCCCGTCCGGTGCCCGGTCGACGGAGCTCAGGACGGGTCTGTGTAATCTGTCGAGCGTAGTGGATTACTTACCCTTTTTCTGAAGAATCATTTCAATTTCGTCTATGGTCCGATTCATTGCCGCCATAGTCTTATCGAACGGCTCACGAGTAATCATATCGACGCCGGCCTTACTCAACAGATTTATAGGATAGTCGGACCC
>JAFNGF010000182.1:0-16584 GCA_017885385.1 Planctomycetota bacterium | reverse complement strand
GTTGAGGCGGTAAAAGATGTTGAATACTGATAGACGTAGAAGTTGTAGTAAAAGTGAGGGACATACGCCCACTCGACTGTATACAACTGGTCGATGTTACAGACCCCCTTATCCTGGCCGTAATACCTATTCAAAATATCTCCATAAACTTTGCTCAGGGCGTCACCTGTAAGCGGCTGCCCACGTTCAGCCATTTCGTGCATACGCAGCTCGAATTCGGCAAATTGAGCTTGCCTGAAAAGCGTCTGCCTTATCCCCTCCAAGTAGTTCATCAACAGAGATACGCGAGCATCATCGTCTTTGATGTCACTCAACATCCTGTTAATCAGCAGAGCCTCGTTGAAAGTGGACGCCACTTCTGCGACAAAAGTCGAATAGTCGGCTGTGGGATAGGGCTGATTCTTATTGGAGTAATAACTGTGCACGGCATGGCCCAGCTCATGGGCCAGAGTGCTTACATCGTCATATTGACCGTTGTAGTTCAACAGGACGTAGGGATGGACGTCATAGGCGTCTCCGTTGGAATACGCGCCTGCGCGTTTACCGGGGCTTGGATAAACGTCGATCCACCGATTGTCAAAGGCCTGTCGAACGACATCGCAATAGTCCGGCCCTAAAGGTCGCACTGAGTCCAGCACAAGCTGCTTGGCCTGCTCAAAGCTGTACCGCAGGTCGACGTCTTTCACCGCCGGTGCATACACGTCCGAGTATTTCAGCGAGTCTACGCCGAGCATCCGCTTTTTCAAATTCAGATACCGATGAAACGAATCGAGATTGTTGTGCACATTCTCTATAAGGGCAAGGTATACCTGAATATGAATATTGTCTTTATCCAGCGCGCTTTCCAGACAGGAGCGATAATGCCGGGTATGGGCATAAAATATGTCGCTTCTTACGTTGGCATAAAGCTGAACGCCAAAAGTCCGTCGGAACTCGTTCACTGCGCCCCAGAAGGCTTGAAAGACCGCCTCGCGGTCGCTGCGATTGGGCACAGCCCGATAGAGGGCATATCCGGCTTTATTTAGCTTGGCGATAGTACCGTCACTTAATTTCACCTGCGGATAGGGGAATTCTGCGTTGCTGAATACCCCGTAAATTGAAGATGGGGCGTTAGCCAAAAGCCCGGCCTCGGCGAGTATCTTTTCTTCTTGCTCCGATAGCTTATGAGCCTTTGTGCGCTGTATATCATACAGGTACATCTTAAAAATCTTCAAGCCAGGCTCTTCAGCGATAAATGTATCCATTTTGTCCTTATCCATTCGGGCGATTTCCGGCTCGATGAACGATGCGTTGGAGCTGTAGTCGGTCGCCGACTGCTCCATTTGTTGTTTCATTGCCAGGTACTTCGAGCTGCGCGTGTCCTGGTCGGATTTCATGCCGGCGTAACAATGCAGCCGGCTGAGCTCCTTGGAAATCTCACTGTTAAAACTCAGACACGCCAGCAGGTCAGGTGCGGAGGTCGTTAATTGGCCTTTGTATTTGGTGATCTGACTAAATTGTGCAGCCAGCTTCTGCTTGCTTTCATTCCACGCCTCGTCTGAAGCATATAGGTCTTCCAACCTCCACGCATGCTCAGCAGGGACTTCCGCTCTTTCGCGGGTTTGGGACAAAACTGCGACTTGAGAAAACGCAAAAACCACAAGTGATACAATGATTATACCTGACGCCCTTCTCATTTCATCTCCTTGGATAGAAACTCATTAGTTTTCAGTCTAATTGAGCCAGAAATGCCTTTGCCCACACGTGACTGACATCCAGCGCCACGGTTTTCTCAAATTCACTCCTGGCTGCGCCTTGCTGGCCTTTGCCCAGATACCCCAGGCCCAATATGTAGTGGGCCGAGGCCTTTTGTGCTTCAGCGCTTTGCTGCTCGCCAAATTTGGCGAAGAAGTCCACCTCGATTTTTTGCGAGAGTTTGGCCTTTCCAGCCTCGATCAATTCATCAAATATCTTATTGGCGGCATCTTCCTGCCCGAGCTTGCCAAGAGCAAGTCCCTGGTAAAATCGAGTTTCCTGCCATTGCGAAGTGCCTCTCTGGTTTGCAGCTTTCTGGTAGTACTCTGTCGCTGTTTTAACATCGCCCGACGCTTCGTAGGCAGTGCCGGTATAATAAGCAACCTGCGGTGCTCGTCTATCGTTCTTGGGCCTTCCCACCGATAGGTTTTCAGGATATTCCGAAGCCGCACGAAAATCGTCAAGGGCCTCTTTCAGTCTCTTGTCTTTCAGATGCAGCAGCCCCCGCAACATAAGTCCATCAACATACACATCGTGAATTTCGCCGCCGCCCTCACGGACGTGGAAATTATTGTTCGCCAGGAAACTTGTTGCCTCGTCATATCTTCCCACCAAAACCAGCACCATGATTTCTCGAAGGAAACTGTCGTTTCGCTTAACTACGGTCTGATGATTCTCCTGCAGCAGTGCCAGGCGTTTTTGGAGCGGCGTATTGGCCATTTCATATAGATGATCCAGCTCAGCGTAAAGACGGGCGTCTTCCTTATCGCACGCGATTGCCTTTTCATAACTGGCGACAGCCTTCGCAGTATTCTCCTGCGTTCGATAATATGCCCAGCCCAGATTGCGATGCACAGGGGCAAAAGAATCATCAAGCTGTCGGGAAATCTCCCAACGCTCAACTGCATTTTCAGGCTGAAGATCGTACAGGAGATTGCCGAGGTAATAGTGGGCATGGGCGTCAGAGGGATTACGCTGGATGGCAAAATCTAAGACTTTGATAGACTCCAGACGAAATGGGAAACAGTAATCACTCGGCATTTTGCCAGCCAAAGAGAGATACTCGGAAGCCTTGACCGCATCGCCTTTTTCCGTGCAGAAATATGCAAGGTAGTAATATACCATCGGATATTTGGCCGACTCCGCTGAAGCGGCTGCGAAGGCTGGACCGGCAAAGGTTGTCCCTTCGACTCCGCTGCGAGCTTGCCCTGAGCCTGCCGAAGGGACAGGCTTGTTTTCGGCTGCGCGACCAAGCACGTCGATAGCGTCCTGCCATAAGCCGCAGTTGCCATAATCAACGGCCAGCTCGAGATACGATTCGACTTCACCCCGCATTTTTTCCATTAGCTCTTGCGGCAGTCTCTTGGCCTTCCCTTGTGAACGCAAGGCGGATTCGGCCAGATACAACTCATTCATTGCCAGAAAGTCCAGCGGATCAGCGGCAGTCACGCGCGCCGCGATTTCTTTTGCCTGCTCCAGCTTGCCCAAATGCCTCAGAATGGCAGCTTTTATACTCAAGGTCTTGGTGTTCAAGGTATTGGTGGACAGCGACCGGTCGATTTGCTCGAGCGCGGCAGCAAATTCTCTTTTTCTGCAGGATAGTTCCGCCAACTGGTAATATGCTGCCGAATGGAAAGCATAGTCCCAGGTTGCTCGGTAGAAAACATCATAAGCCTCGTCGAATTTTTCCTGAGCCTTCAAGGCAAGGCCAAGATGGTAGTACGCTTCGGTGTTTCCGGGTCTTGTATATTCGGCAGAGACTCTTTCGACGGCCCTTCTTAAGTGTTCCTCGGCTTTTGTGAACATACCGCGTTTATTATAGTTGATGCCCAGGATAGTGTTTGTACGACAGTCGCCGGGGTCTCTTTTCAGGGCTTCCTCGTAATACGCGTAAGGGTCAAGCCGGGGATTATGAATCTGCTCCAGGCGAAGACCCGTTAGGTATAGCTGCTCAATGTTTTCGATTTCGCTGGGTGCGGGCGGAGCTTTTACGACTTGCGGTAATGGCTTGGCCATCCCTGCTCGGGACTGCGGGTCGTATTTCTTCTGGAGCGGTTGATAGGCTATCAATACATCTTTTGCTGGCGTAAGTAAAGAAACCTTCAAGTCTGTTTCTTGTGTGCCGGCAGGGACTTTCACGTCTTTTACGAAAGGCTGTCCTGGGCCAATGTCGGTTGTTTGCTCCAGAATCACTTTGTCGCCGGCTGTTAGAAGTACGGTAGCATTTTCGTATTGTGAGGTCGCATTGAAGCCTACTTGGGCGATATTGTTGGCTTTGAGCTCCAGATTCACCGCCGCGTTAAGATTGGCATTTTTGAAACCGCCTATTTCGCGGACCGGATACCAATACTGCTTGAAGGTTTTAGTTTCGTACGGTTTTATCCAGCTATAGTCCGGCTGATTGTCGGAAAAAGCGCCCACCATCAATTCCGCGTAGGGGCCGTCTGTGTCGGTCAGGATTTTGTCCCACATTCGCCCGCTTGGGCCTGGACTCCACTCCCACAGTTTCGCCCCGCAGACAACGTGGTGATTGCCCACGTGAACAACGCCGGCTTGTTTGCCATGGTCATAGCCGCCGGAGAAATCTTCCTTGAGGTCCCAGGCAAAGAAGGAAACAGGCTCAGGATGGTTCTTCCACCAGCTAAGGTCCACGCCTTTATAATCGACGCCCCGGTACACTTCATTAGAAATGGGCCAGTGCACAAAATCGTTCTTGGAATGGTAAGTGGCGAATTGTACGCTGGGGGGAAAGATGACCTGGTAATCTTCGTTGGCATGGACGGCCACGTTGGCCCAGTACAGTATCGAATGTGGATAGGGCGTGCGATTGAACAGCTTGACCGTCGCCTCAATATAGGATTTGCCAGGATATAGTGTCACGCCTATTACCCATTTCATTCGGTGCCGGCGCTCCACCTCGCCGAACCAGACGGTTTTACTGCCGTCCGGATTCTCAACCAGCGTGTAATCAACGGGCATGTACGTGGTGTTTCGGTGGTGGTGAAAGACGCACCATTCAATTCCGCCGGAAATCCAGGCGCCCAACATTCCAATCAGAGCAGGCTTGATGACGTGCTGGTGATAAAAGATTTCGTAGTTGTTGGTTTTATCCAGAGCCGAAAACAATCTGCCCCCTATCTCAGGCAGTATTGAAAGCCGAATGTATTCGTTCTCAAGATACACGGCTTTGTACGTTTTCGGCTCTTTGATATCAGTTACTCCATCAAGCAGTGGATACGGATATATCTTTTTCTCCGCCCCCTGGTAGGATTCATGCGTATAGAACGTCGGATTCTTATCGGCAGGATTGAGCCTGTAAGTAGGGATTACAATTCCCTCTTGCCATATCTTGACCGACGACTCGCCCCCCCTGCTTTCTTGCCAAAGCACCAGAGGGGCTGCAAAAACGCTTATGGCAAGCATTATCAGGTGTTTCTTAGTCATAAACTCGCAGCTCCTTTCGGCACCGAGCATCCCGATCCTATCGGGACTCTACGCTAAAGCCGGCAGCGCTTCCACCCTCCGCAGTGCTACGGAGGACGGGCACAGGTTGCTCGCCTTCGCAAAGCTATGGCGGAGCCCCTGCTTTCGCAGGGGCAGGCTTGCCCCCGCGCAGGCGGGGGTCGGCCTGTCTTTTTCGCATAGACTATAGATTGTACAAAAAATTCTGGTACAATGCTTGTATGAAAAAGCTCTTATCAGTACTGCTGGTTCTTACAACTGTTGCGCTAGCCTGCTGGCTGGCGTATAAGCGAATTACCACCTCCGGCAAAAATATCCCCCGCGCAAGCCGGGCGGTCGCGGTGGCGGTTGAGACCCAGCCGATCCGCAAAGACGTAATCAAAGATATTGGAGTTTTTACCGGCTCCCTCTTGCCCAAGTCGCAGTTCGTGGTTGCGCCAAAAGTAACCGGCTGGCTTAAGCAGCTGCTGGTCAACGTCGGCGATACGGTTCGCCAGAATCAGGTCATAGCGGTGCTGGATGACGAGGAATTCACGCAGCAGGTGGAACAAGCCAAGGCTGAATTGCAGGTCGCCAAGGCAAACGCTGAAAATTGTGCCACCGACCTTGACCTTGCCCAGCGGGAATACGAAAGGGCGAAGACACTTCGCGAAAAGCAAATCGCCTCGGCTTCCGAATTGGATGAAGCCGAGGCCACGTTTAACGCCTGCCAGACAAAACTCAAAGTCTCGCTGGCTCAAGCGACCCAAAAGCAAGCCGCACTGGAAGGTGCTAATCTTCGACTGTCCTATACCAGAGTGCAAGCGTTCTGGGAAAACGCCGATCAGACCAGGGCGGTTGGTGAGAGATTCGTAGATGAAGGTGCACTATTGCAGGCGAATCAGTCGATCGTTTCCATCCTCCAAAATGACCCCTTGACGGCGGTGGTTCACGTCGTTGAAAAGGACTACCCAAAAGTCCACGTGGGTCAGCAGGCGATTGTAAGCACCGACGCCTATCCCGATAAGACTTTTACCGGCGGCATTGTACGCATAGCGCCGCTTCTGAAGGAGACCTCCCGGCAAGCAAGAGTAGAGATCGAAATCGCAAATGCCGATCACCTGCTTAAGCCTGGAATGTTTATAAGGGCCCAGATTGAGTTTGCCAGACACGATAACGCAACGCTGGTTCCGCTTGCTGCTCTGGTCAAAAGAAATGGCAAACAGGGCGTCTTTGTCGCCAAGGCTGCTCAGGACAACGACGCGCAGAGTCCGCGTAACGAGCCGAACAATGTAAAGGCGAGCCCGCCGAGTGCGCGGCGGGCGAGTTTTGTGCCCGTGACGGTAGGGATAATAAGTGGCGAAGTAGTTGAGGTGTTGGAGCCTCAGATTTTAGGGTCGGTGGTCACAATCGGTAATCACCTTCTGGAGGACGGCTCAGAAATCACGGTGGCGGATAAGGAACGCTCGAAAGAGGCTGCTCAGAAACAGCGCAGCGAATCCGAGCCGGTATCTGTCGGCACCAAGCCAGGAGGGGCACAATGAAAATCTCTCGCGCCGCCGTGCAACGCCCTATCTTTACAGTTATGGTCGTGTTGATAGTGATCCTTCTGGGCATTATCTCATTGTTACGGCTGCCAATCGACCTTATGCCTGATATTTCTTACCCGACCGTAAGCGTTTCCTGTATTTACGAAAATGCCGGTCCGGAGGAAATCGAGGAGCTTATAACGCGTCCGATAGAAGAGGCGATGAGTGCCGTGCCCGGAGTGGAAGAGGTAACTTCTGTCTCGGTCGAAGGCCAGAGCACCGTGCGCGTGACTTTCACCTGGGGGACGGACCTCGATGCTGCCGCAAATGATATGCGCGACCGCCTGGACCGCGTTATGCAGCGTCTGCCTGAGGAGGCCGACAGACCCACGCTTCGAAAATTTGACCTGGCCAGCTTCCCTATATTGAGTCTCGGCGCCTCAAGCAGGCTGGACCCCGTCCAGACCAGACAGATTATTGAAAACCAGGTGAAATATCGCCTGGAGCGAGTACCCGGCGTTGCTGCGGTAGACATAAGGGGCGGCTTTGAGCGCGAGATACACGTCAATCTTGACCCTGCCAAGATAAACGCCCTGGCCATACCGCTGGACCAGATCATTTCGTACATACGCGAGGGCAACGTCAATATCCCCGCCGGCACTATTGAAAAGGGAAACTTTGAGGTTACCATCAGAACGCCGGGCGAATACACGGACCTAAAACAGCTTGAAGATACCGTCATCGCAATTCGCCAGGGCGTGGCAATTGCGCTGAGAGAAATCGCTACCGTAGAGGACTCTTGGGTGAAGATCACTCGGATTGTCCGGGTCAATGGTGAGCCTGGGATATCACTATCGGTCAATAAACAATCGGGCAAGAACACAGTTGAAGTTGCACGCGGTGTGCTCGAAGAGCTGCAGCGAATCAATAATGACATACCGCAGATCAAAATAATACCCACAATGGATACCTCCGACTATATTCAGCGTTCCATCAAAAATGTCGGCTCGTCGGCGATTTATGGAGGAATCCTGGCTGTAATCATACTGCTGGTGTTTCTACGCAACCTGCGGAGTACGACAATTATTGCTACTACTATTCCGATCTCGATTATCGCCACGTTCGCCTTGTTGTATTTCAGCAATTTCACCCTCAATATCATGACCCTGGGCGGCCTGGCTCTCGGAGTCGGGATGCTCGTTGATAACGCAATCGTCGTGCTGGAAAACATCTTTCGACTCCGGGAATCGGGTGAAATGCTGGAACGTGCCACCGTTGACGGCGCCGAAGAGGTCACAGCCGCTATCGTTGCCAGCACGCTGACCACGGTAGTTGTCTTCCTGCCGCTGGTTTTTGTCCGAGGCATGTCCGGCGTGATGTTCAAGCAGCTCTCAATTGTGGTCGGTTTCTCGCTTTTATGCTCTCTGGCGGCAGCCCTTACGCTGGTGCCAATGCTCTGTGCACGTATCCTCCCTTCCGCCTCAAAGGATTCGGCACGCAGGTCAGCTCTCGCCGGCAGAATGTTCGAGACAACCGGGCGTTTTTTTAAGCGCATGGAAAACGGCTATAAAAAACTACTCCACGTGGCCCTGGAGCATCGCCCTTTTGTGGTCACTAGCGCAGTCTCGGCCATGGCGGCAAGCCTGATATTTATTCCATTTATCAGCGCGGAATTGATGCCCACCACAGATGAGGGCGAGGTTAGAGTGGAAGCCGAAATGCAGGTCGGCACCCGTCTGAATTTGCTCGATGAGAAGTTCAGCGTTATTGAGCAGATTGTCAACGCATCTGTGCCTGAAATCAAAAACGTGATAACCACCGTGGGCGGCTCCAGCTGGCACGGAACTGGTGGGCATACCGGCAGTGTTCGCATCGCGCTGAAACCGCAGTCGCAGCGCTCCAGGTCGAGCGAAGAGATTGCCGCTGACCTGCGCCGTAAGCTAAGCAACATACCGGGAACGATTGTTCGAACCCGTGCCGGCGGAGGGCTTTTTATACTCCGCATGGGGACAACGCAAAGTGATAGAGTCCAGGTTGAGATCCGTGGCCATGACCTGCAGATTGCAGACACGCTGGCTAAGCAAGTCAAAGGCTTGGTAGAATCGGTGCAAGGCGTCACGGATGCCCGAATCAGCCGAGAATCCGGAAGCCCCGAAGAGCTGATTCTTATAGATCGCCAGAAGGCTGCGGATATGAATCTGACCGTAGCAAAAATCGCCAACGCCCTTCAGACTATCCTGTCGGGAACAAAGGCCGGCTACTATCGCCAGGCCGGCGACGAATATACGATCCTGGTCAAGCTAAGAGATGCCGAGAAGATGAGCTTGAGTGACATTCTTGACTTGACCTTAGCCAACTCCCAAGGCCAGCCTGTTGTTCTGAAAAACGTCGTGAGTGTGGGCCCTCGAAGCGGCCCGGTGCTAATTGAGCGAAAAGACCAGGAACGCATTGTCACCGTCTCGGCTGACATCAGCGGAAGAAGCATGAGCTCGGTTCTCTCGGACATCCGCGAACTATTGCGGAATGTCCCGCTACCTCGAGATTTTACTATCGGCTTTGGCGGTGATTATGAGGAGCAGCAGAAGTCATTTCGAGAGCTGACGCTTAGCTGTGTGCTGGCGCTGGTGCTGGTCTACATGGTTATGGCCTGCCAATATGAGTCTTTACGCGACCCCTTTGTGGTGATGTTCTCGGTGCCGCTTGCCGCAATCGGCGTCATCCTGATGCTTTTCTTCACGGGCACTACCTTTAATGTCCAGTCTTTCATTGGATGCATTATGCTCGGCGGAATTGTCGTCAACAACGCCATCCTCCTGGTCGACCACACCAATCTTCTGCGCCGCAGAGATGCGATGCCGATTCGAGAAGCCATAGAAGAAGCCGGCCGAAGACGCCTAAGACCCATTCTTATGACGGCAGGCACAACCGTCATTGGTCTTATACCGTTGGGCCTCGGCCTTGGTGAAGGGGGCGAAGCTCAAGCTCCGATGGCCAGGGTCGTCATTGGAGGCCTAGTCAGCTCAACGCTCATCACGCTGGTATTTGTCCCAGTCGTCTACTCGATTTTTGAACGTCGTCGTTCTGATGCAGCATCCACCAGTAAAAGCGATATGTAACATACTTCAAACCTGTCCGCCAGACATGTGCCGGACGAGAACCCCGCGTAAAACGCGGGGCTAAATATTTAGCCTGCGGTTTTACCGCAGGTTGGCTTTAAGGAAATGCCTATGGTTGTTGGGAATTTTACATCCGCATTTTGTGGTGCAGTACTGGTTATCAGAGTCCTGTTGCCCTGTGCCTCGTTATCAGCCGCTCCCAAACCCGGAGCCGCTGACGCAAACCAAGCCACCGCTATCGAAGGGCCCCTTAAGATCGATATCCAGGCAGCAATTCTCCTGGCAATGGAGAACAACCGGTCGCTTGCCGTTGAAAGAATGAATCCGCAAGTAAGCCGGACGTTTGAAAAAGAAGAGCTTGCGGTCTTTGATCCGGCCCTCAGCGCTGGAGTATCTGCCCGAAGGACCGTAGGTGACAGACTTTCCCGAGCCGGCTTCGGCACCGAAAGTCAAATTGGGGATTCCGTTACAGGCTCGGTGGCGCTGAGTAAATTTTTTGCCACGGGCACAACACTCGCATTGGAAGGCAGCACAAGTTATACCGACTCATCTTTGTACAGCGACACATTTACTGCCAATCGTCTCGGAGTCACTGTCACTCAGGCGCTTCTGCAAGGAATGGACATTCGTGCTAATCTTGCTCGCGTGAATCAGGCAAAACTCGATACGCTTATATCAGAATATGAGCTGCGCGGCTTTGCCGAGATTCTGCTGGAAGAGGTTGAATCGAAGTTCTGGGATTACGCCCTTGCCGGCAAGCAAATTGAAATTTATACCAACTCGCTCAGCCTTGCCGAAAAGCAGATGGCCGAAGCTCAAGAGAGAATTAAGATTGGAAGACTTGCCGAAACTGAGCTTGCCGCTGCGCAGGCCGAGGTCGCACTTAGGCGGGAAAACCTCATAAATGCCCGAAGCAACCTTGCCAAGGAACGCTTGAACCTGCTGCGGCTGCTGAACCCGCGGCCGACCATCAACTGGGGCAGAGACATTATTCTTGAATACCAGACTACGCTGCCCAGCATCGAGCTTGATGATGTCGAGCAGCACGTAAGGCTTGCGCTGAAGATGCGTCCGGACTTGAATTATGCCCGCCTTGCGATACGACGGGGCGACTTGGAGGTGGTAAAAACAAAAAATGGTCTGCTGCCCAGGATGGATGCCTTCATCACGTTCGGCAAGAGCGGTTATGCGGATACCTTCAGAAATGCGAGCAGCAACGTGGATAGTCGCAGCTACGATGTCACCTGCGGCCTGATGTTCGAATATCCGCCGGCAAACCAAGCCGCTCGCGCCCGCTACAGCCGGGCCGTCATCAGCAGGAGCCAGCTGCTTGAGGCGCTGGAGAATCTCATCCAGCTTGTGCAGGTTGACGTTCGCTCTGCTTACATTGAGGTGACCCGCGCTCGCGAACAGATTACCGCAACCGCCGCCACTCGCAATTTCCAGGAGGAAAAGCTCCGCGCCGAAACCGAAAAATTCAGGGTGGGCAAGTCCACCTCGCTATTGGTTGCCCAGGCCCAGCGGGATCTTGTCGCCAGCCAGATTGCCGAAACGCAGGCAGTTGCCAATTATCTAAAGGCCCTGGTTGCTCTTTACAGATTGGAAGGCTCTTTGCTGCAGCGCCGGGGCATCGCAGCTCCAGGCGCCGAAGCTGTTGCTCTCGATAGCCAAAAACCCCGTGATTACTGACGAATCTCGACCCCGGCACTTACGTGGCGCAGTGGTGCTTTGTCAAGAACGGCAGCGTCTCTGAAGGTGACGATTGCGGCTGGGTAGACTACGTGCAGTGGACAGGCCTAAGTCCAGGCCACGATCCGGCAAAAACCGCAAATTACACAGATTATCTGTGCGAATCTGTCGTAAGGCATCCTGGGGACTTTCTANNGTGGTTGATGTTCACCGGCCGGCAAGATTTTCTTGCCAAGCAGCCGCACTGGGTGTAAAGTAACATTGTTGTTGCGTGAGCCGCGAAGTTTTTGGGAGTGTAGCTCAGTAGGTAGAGCAACGGCCTTTTAAGCCGTAGGTCGTGGGTCCGATTCCCACCACTCTCATTACTGATTTTCCCTGTTTTTCGCTCAAAATCGCTGTTTTTGAAGCAATATCACTGTTTTCGGCTATCCCTGTTTTGGATATGTTCAGTCCAGAATAGTCCACCAAAGTCCGCCCTAAAACGCAGCTTGTGGGCAAACTGGTGGCACAACTGGTGGCCAAGACATTTTTGTCATCCGTTCCGGTTTTTTTCTGGGACTGTCGGGCAAGCTTTGAAAAGTCCGGCAAAGATTCGACCGCTCTGGATTCCTGCCCTATCAGTGTGTGGGTATAGCGGGACATCGTGAGATTTATATCACTGTGCCTCATAAGCGTCTGAGCCGTCTTCGGGTGAACACCGGCAGCGGCCAGCAGCGTCCCGAAAGTATGCCGAAGGCTGTGAAAATCCACAATGCCCCTGTCGTTTTTCGGCTCTATACCCGCTGCGACAAGGTCGCTCCGAATCATCCGGCTCATATTCCCCGGATTCGGCAGACAAAAGGTTTTGGTATTCGGCAGTTTTCCCGCAAGGAAACTTTTCAGTCGTTCGGCAGTGTCCGCTCTCAAAGGTAAGGTCGCGCCTTTGCGATTCTTTGTATCCTCTGGCCGGACATTCACGGTGTTGGCCTGAAAGTCAAAGCTGAACACCGTAAGACTGCGCAGTTCCCCTGCCCTTAAACCGCTTTCTATGGCCAGGCGATACAGCAAGGCTCTTTGATACCCATCCATCCCGAATCGCGGCCCAGCGGCCTCTGTGGCTTCTAAAAGTAACATTACTTCATATGGTTCAAGCGCACGGCGCCTGTAGGTCTGTTCTATGTTGTTCTGCGGCTTCAGATATTGCAGCGGGTTCTCTCCGGCCCTGCGGTCTCGCACCATCCAGTATGTAAATTGTCGGCAGGCTTGCAGATAATAGTTTTTGGTCTGACCCGAAACTGGGCCGAGTTCAACCGTCTGAAGCTTTTTCTTTATTCGCTTCTGGACCGTCCTTTTGAGTTTCGCAGTCTCAAGCTGTATTTTACTGCCTGAAACATCCACAAAGGTTCGGAATCCGCACCGCTCGAAAATCGTTCTTGCCCGATTAGTCTTCAGGTCTGCATATTCCGCCGTGCAGCCCCCGGCCAACAAAGCACCTCTCCAGTCTTGCAGGTGCTCGGACAAAAGGTTTCCGGCTGCAATCCTCTGATTGCTGACAAGCCCCCAGCTCACCAGCTTTTCTAACAGCTTCAGCGGCAAGCAGTCGAACCACCGCTGAAGTTCGGGGCCGGGCGTTATAGCCGCCGTCTGTAGTCCGCAGAGTTCCTCTATCCTTCGGCCAAAGGCCTCCGAAGCCCTTTTGTCCGTAAATAGCGGTAACCTGTGCCGAATCCCGTCCGGTGTGAAAAAGTCCAGATAAAATTTTTTCGTCCTCTGCCGCTTGCCTTCACGGTCAAGATATGTCGGTTTGAAAAGTCTCATTTTTGCTCACCTCACCTTTTTCTTTTCGTTTTCCTCAATTCATACCCGAAATACTTTAGCAGAACATCCGCTGTCTCACAGGTAAGTTTTCGCCCCTGCATAAGCCTGCATAACTGCGCCTCCGACACACCGGTTTCTTTGGAAATTTCATAGCGGGTCTTGCCCGATTTTAGTATTTCGTTCCTGATTATCTCGATAATCATATTTGCCATTATAGCTCCTACTTACGCGCTGTCAAGTACAAATTCCTCAGAGTCCCAAAAAAACTTGTCAGTTGGCAATGTATCTGAAGCGCGTTGCTTTTCGTGGGTTCTCAGCCGTACCGCCTTTGCAAACGACTGTCAAAATACCATCGTTCTCCAAAAGAAAGAACCAGCGGCCCGCCGTCAGCGGACTAATATCCAAGAGCTTCGCCGCTGTTCTGACCGACAGAAAAAAGGGGCTGTCACCGGCTGCCCTCTGTAGCTCTCTGCATAACGATACCAAGATTTTCAGTTTAGCATTCCCAGGATATTTCTTGACCGCTATTTCCGGCGATTCAAGTTGAATTGCCTTTTCAAATATCTGTGCCATAGGCTCTTTCCCTATTGTGTATTTTAGCCTGGGCCAAGCCTTCAAAAAATCAATCCAAGTTTCCTCAAATTCCTTTGTTCTGATTTTTGGCAGCGCCCTTTTGTGCCAGGATCTCACAATATCACGGAGCTGTCTTGGGTCAGCATCAGCAAACTGAGGCAATGTTTTGAGGACACGCGCGAGTTCAAACACCTTTCTGTTTCTTGTTCCAAATTCTCTGGGCAAAGTCTCGACAATTGCTTTTTCAACTTCACCTTCACCTATTGCCTCTGATTGCTCAGATTGCTCTGTATGCTCTGTATGCTCTGTCTTCTCTGTATACTCTGTATGCTCTGTAACATTGGGCAGAAAGCCAGCAATCTGAGGGTCTATTTCCAGCAGGTTGCCGTTCAGAGGCAGATTTAGCCATTCATAGATTACACCGCTGGGGTGCAGTGAAGGTGGGAGAAGACAATATCCGCCAGCACCCCTGAGTTCGCCATTAGATGTTCGCTTGATTCCTTGTACATCGCCTTTGAAGTAAACGTGCAGCCCTTTGGCTGTCCGCACAGTTGGCAGGACTCTGGCAAGCTCAGGATAGCTCTTAGCCCACCGTTCGTACTCAGCCATTGTGTCAAAGTCTCTGCAGGCAAGCCCGCCAGATACACCACCCAGAACGACCGCGATGTTTCGGTTGTTGCCCGCAAACCACTTTCGCACTTGCTCTCCGGTCGCGCGTTCCGCTTGGTATCGTTTCCACCGTATCCGAGCGGCCTTTTTACCTTGCGGAATCGGGATAACACACCAGCCTCGGCGGTGATATTCTAACGCTTCTTTCAGCAGCGGATTTTCGTCTGTTTTGACCATACCCTTGCCCGATGTGTTATTGACCGGCGTTCTTCGATTCTACGCCCGCTACGTTGCTCTCCCAGCGACCTGGAGAGATTCTGGCGGGCCTCTCACCCGCGCTACAATAGGCCAAGACGGCCACCGGCTGCCGTGTGGGGCTTCATAGCTCAGGTCCCTTGATAACTCCACCGGTCCCGGCTCGGACAACCTGCCCGAACCCATTCCGCCAATTCTTCAGCCCGCCAACGTGCAGACCGGCCAAATCTCACCGGCATCGGCCCGATCCGGCCAGACAAGAGCAAAGAATAAAAAGCCGAACGCGATATGCCCAAAAGAGCGGCAACCTCGGCAGCACTCAAGAGCAGCTTGTCGCAGGTCTCAACGGTCATTGTTGCCCCTCCGCCTGCCTGGCTCTCTCCGCTTCGTCACCTGCCGCCAACTTGCTAAGAGCAATTTCTACGGCGTCAGGGTCGAACCGCAGTTTTCCGTGAACGTTGAGAGAAGGGATTTTTTGGCTCAGAGCCAAGTCTCGAAGGTAACTAGTAGTCTGTCAGAATTGATTATGTAATTAGCTTCTATAGGCCGATATCTCCACAGAGACAAAGCACATTGGGTTGATTAAGGAGAATCGGCTATGGAAAAGTATATTGTAGAATTGACAGGTCAAGAACGAAAACAGTTGTCTGAATTGGTCTCAAAAGGCAAGGCGGCGGCTCGAAAGATTACTCGTGCCCGCGTCTTACTTCAGTGCGATGCCTCACCAGACGGGCCGACATGGACGGATAAACAGATATCAGAAGCTTTTGGCATTCACACCAATACCATCCATAGCATTCGACAACGATTTGTAGAGCAGGGATTACAGGCAGCCCTGGAACACAAAAAGCAGGATTGTCCTTCTCGCAGACGGATTGTTGACGGTGAGGTAGAGGCTCATTTGATAGCTCTGCGTTGCAGCGATCCGCCCGAAGGGACGAATCGTTGGACTCTACGGCTGCTGGCAGGCAAATTGGTGGAACTGGAAATTGTGCCGAACATTTCGCACGAAACGGTGCGTCTGGCACTAAAAAAAACGCATTGAAGCCACATTTACGTCAATGCTGGTGCATTCCGGCTGGAAATAGTGGCGAATTTGTAGCGGCCATGGAAGATATACTTGAGATGTACAAACGCCCCTTTGATCCGAGTCGGCCGGTGGTAGGTATGGATGAGACGACTAAGCAACTTGTGGCGGATGTTCGAATTCCGATTGCCGCCAAGCCAGGTTATCCGCAAAAGTACGATGTGGAATACCATCGTTGCGGTGTTGCCAACATTTTTATGTTTACTGAACCGCTCGGAGGTTGGCGCCGGGTAAGCGTGACGGAACATCGAAAGAAATTGGACTGGGCCCAGCAGATCCGGATTCTTCTGCAAGAGGACTACCCCGATGCAGAAGTGGTTGTATTGATTATGGATAATTTGAACACGCACGGCATTGGCTCGTTATATGAAGCTTTCCCACCTGCTAAGGCCAGGGAACTTGCCCGCCGGCTGGAGATTCATTATACGCCCAAGCATGGCAGTTGGCTGAACATCGCTGAGATCGAATTGAGCGTATTGAGCCGACAATGCCTGGATCGTAGGATTGAGAGTATGGAACGGCTGGACAGAGAATGTAGCTCGTGGAATGTGAAAAGAAATGGATTACAGAAGGGTGTCGATTGGCAGTTTACAACAGCGGATGCCAGAATCAAACTAAAACGGCTCTACCCACTAAGAAAAGGCAAATGCGCTGTCTGCGGACAGCCTACCTACGGTACAACACACTGCCCGCAACATGCTAGTAGTCTGTCAGAATTGTACTTGTGGGTAGAGCCGTTTTAGTTTGATTCTGG
>JAFNGF010000181.1 GCA_017885385.1 Planctomycetota bacterium | reverse complement strand
GTCCACGACCACGCAATCAGCCAGCTTCAGGCAGTCACTATTGTATGTGGCGACCAGCGTCTTTTTCTCGAGCACGCAACGAGCAATCAGTGGTTCGACTTGAGGGTCTTCGGCTTTTACCGGTGATACGCCTCGGTTGAGCAGCGGAATCTTCCAGTAGCTTCNNAAGCCGACGCCCATGACCACCACGATTTCTTTGCCGTCGGTGCGTGCGGCTCGGGCGAGCGCCTCGATGCGATTAAACTCTGCCGAGCACTCATCCTCATTCGGAATAGGAAACTGCTCGCCGGCCGGACTTATCGAATAATCGGTCATTGCCCCTATCCTTTCTTTAAGCACCTTGCTTCAAACCACGGATTACATACACTTCACCGATTGGGATTTTACCCCTGCTAATCTGCCAACTCTGTGGTTTCTTTTAATAGCCGCCGCAAGTTTACCAGCAATTGGTCTGGTTTAGCAAGACCCCGCGTGAAACGCGGCGCTAAATATTTAGCCTGCGGTTTCACCACCGGTTCTGGCTCTTCGCCCTGCCGCGCCGGCATCTGATACAGGCACAATTTTGTCTTGTACTGCCAAGGCAAACCTGATATAATTCTTTTTAGTCTTCGAGCTTTGCTGCTTTGTAAGTCAGCTCTCCGGTGGGGCTTGAGGGTAACAATGAGAAAACTTTACACACTGACCTCAGCCGTTGTTTCCTTGCTCGTCCTGTTCGCTGGCGATATTTTAGCCGACGAAGGGACATTCGAATACCCATGCCATTTGGTCGACGCGTATGATCCTGACAACAGCTGCTGGAAGGGCATGGGCATTGATGGAGCCTGGCCGGTCCCCGTCTATCCGGCTCGCTGGTTGGTCGGCCCTGCGCCCTCACAGGTGTCAGGTGTGACGCTGCCAACCGATCACTGGGTCGAGCTGCAGTTTCGCGGCAGGCTCATTGACGGCCCGGGTAATGACATGTTCCTTATTGAGCAAGGCCGGTGCGGCGAACAGGCCCTTGTCTTCCTCACCGACGGTGCCGGCCAAGAGTACCTGCTTAACATGGCCGCCGCTCTGCATACCCAAGAGCCCAACAGCACCGAAATCGGCTTAGACATAACCGGTATCTCGCTGCCGTTCGAGCCGAACGCCGTGCGTATCCTTGCTCTCGACCTGGAAGGTGGCTCACCCGGCTTCGATATCGGCAGCCTGCGTGCGCGAGTTCAAACCGAGTGCGAGGACGCTGCTTCATATCCCTGCCCCCCCGACGGTGTCAAAAATGTGCCACCCGATATGGTCTTGAGCTGGGCGCCGGGATGCTCCGCAGAAAAGCACATAGTTTACTTCGGCGCCAGCCCGCGCGATGTCGGTGCAAACGCCTTGCCCGTCGGCAATCCGCCGCAGCCGCGGGACGCCAATAGCTTCGATCCCGACGGCCTGCAATTGGGCAAAACTTATTACTGGCGGGTCGATGAAGTCAACGATGCGCATCCAGATAGTCCCTGGATGGGCGGCATTTGGAGCTTCACGGTTGTTGACCACATCGTGCTCGACGATTTTGAGTCCTACAATAGGCTGAGTAAACCGATATACGAGACCTGGAGACAAATAGGCGAGGCGTTTGTGGACATCTCGATCGATCCGGCTCACTCGTGCCGGCAAGCGATGAAGCTGGACTACTACTACGACCGTGAGTTCCATTCTGAGGTTGTCCGCACCTTCAGCCCACCACAGGACTGGGCGTCCGCCGGCGTTAAATTTCTGGAGCTATTTTTCTACGGTCGGCCAGCTAACAAAGCCGATGGACAGATGTACGTCTCTTTTGGCGACGGCAATGTCACCATGAGCGTGCCGTACGATGGCGATGCAAATAACATCAAAAAGCAAAACTGGCAGAGCTGGCGAATTCCCCTGCAAAAATTAACTGAGCTAAATCTCGCCAATATCGAGACTATTGCTGTTGGTTTGCGCGCCGGGACGAATGAGCCGCCCGGCAGCGATGTCGGCACCGTGTACTTCGACGATATTACTCTGCATCCAGCCAGATGTCTGCCGGAGAACAGGCCCCATGCCGACCTCAGCGGCGACTGCGCCGTAAACTTTGAGGACGTCCGGGCGATGACCGATACTTGGCTGGAAAGCGGCTATAACGTTTATCCGGTAGTTGCTCCGAAGGCACCACTGGCCTGGTACAAATTCGATGGTGACACCCGCGATAGCGCCGGCAGTAGCCATGGCCAGGCTAACGGCAGCCCAGCGTATACCCCGGGCGTGTTCGGCCAGGCAATTAGTTTCGACGGCTTCGATGATTCTGTGAGCGTAGATGGCGCCTTTGAGCTATTCAGCAAAATCAACAAAAAGATAACCATCGCTTTCTGGCAGTACGGCAAAGATTCACCGCACCACACCGATACCGTATGCTGCTCAAACTATATTTATGGCGTCCAGAATCCTACAATAGCTATAAATCTTGGCTGCTGGCGACAGCCCGGCAAGTATAATTGGGACTGTGGCTATCCGTGGTCGTTTGACAACCGCCTTAGCGGATACCACCGCTCTAAGGCCGATTGGACAGGCCGCTGGAACCATTGGGCCTTCAGTAAAGATGCCGTTGCCGGCACGATGCAGATTTTTCTTAATGGCGTTCTTTACGATAGGCGCACCGGNNTATGATGGCTTGCTCGATGATTTTCGGATTTACGATTACGTCCTCTCGCAGGCGGAGATTGCGTATGTTGCCACCAACGGCACGGGCATTTTCGATCTGCCGCTTCTCTCGCCTGCCGATCTGTACACCGATAACCGGATAGACTTCCACGACTTTGCTTTGCTTGCCACCGCCTGGCTCAACAATCAAGTGTGGCCATAAGCCCCCCGCTGCTTCTTTTCGGGAAGCAAAAAGGCGGCAGCCAAATACTATTTTTCAGGTCCCATAATTGACAAGAAAGTAGCCTTGTGGTATATTATGTATCAGCACCCGTAGCGGTACCGATTCGCTTCAGCCCATGCAGGCCATGGCCGTCTTGTTACCGCAGGTGGGGCGCGGAGGATAGGAAAATGATCGCGACAGATTACAAAGTTTTGCGGACAATCTTTTTAGTGGTGGCATTCTGCCTTGTTAGCGTTCCAGCGCAGGCCAAATATGGTGGCGGCAGCAGCACGGCGGAGGATCCGTACCAGATCGCTACGGCAGGCGATCTATTATTGCTTGGCGAGAGTCCCGAAGATTACGACAAGCACTTCATCCTGACAGCCGACATCGACCTTGCAGGCCATGTCTTCGACAAGGCCGTCATCGCCCCGGATACTGACCCAAATGACATGTTCTCTCAGTTCCAGGGAACTTCTTTCACCGGCGTTTTCGACGGCAACGACCACACGATCTCGCATCTGACAATCAAGGGTGAGGACTTTCTGGGCCTGTTTGGCTATGGGGCCGA
>JAFNGF010000180.1:197-6893 GCA_017885385.1 Planctomycetota bacterium | reverse complement strand
AGCCAATTCGTCCATACTGTCGCACCGCCCCGCCAGCTGCACAAGCAGGTCGGCGGCAAATCCTTGCAGGATTTCCCGCAGATGAGGTATCTGTCGCAGCGTTGCTGCAAGAGCGACCAAGTCCGGCGGCGTGACCCTGAACGTGCTGATGCGAGCGGCGATTCGCTCGGTGTCGGCAACGGCTGACAGCACCTTGCGAATGTCGGCGAGTCTGGAGTCGGCGTTCTTGAGCTCTTCTACGGCGTCCTGGCGCAGCTCGATCGCGCCGAGGTCGGATAAAGGCATACACAGCCAGGCTCTTATCATTCTGCCGCCCGCTGCTGTTACGGTTTCATCGAGACAATCCAGCAGCGAGCCTTTTTTGCTCTCGGTGCGAATCGTCCGCAGGATTTCCAGGCTCCGCAGGCTGGTCTGATCGATCTGCAAGAATTTCTTTCGATCAATTTTTTTCAGACTCTGGATGTGCGCGAGCGTGGTTTTTTGCGTTTCGTTAAGGTATTCGATGATGGCGCCGGCGGGGCAGATCAGACCATAATCGTCATCGTTGATGCCGAAGCCTTCCAGCGTGGCGATGCCGAAATGTTTCAGCAGGCGTTGTCGTGCCTGATAGGGGTCAAAATACCAGCCGGGGCGTTCGGTTACGCCGGCCTTGGTCAGCTGACTTATATCTCCGGCAAGTTTCCTTGTCTCGGCTTCGAAAAGTTCGCCGCGTTTATCCGGCAGCAGACACTCGGCGGGGCTGAGCCGGAGTAGCTCATCGAGCAGGTTTTTCTCGGGCAGCTCCTGGACGAAGAAATGGCCGGTCGAGACATCGACCCAGCTTACGGCGGCAGTCGCATTTGTGCCCAGGCTTATCGCACACAGGAAATTATCTTCTTTTGCCTCCAGCAGGATGTCGTCGGTCAGTGTCCCCGGAGTGACGATGCGAACTATGTCTCGCTTTACCACGCCCTTTGCTGTTTTTGGGTCTTCGACCTGCTCGCAGACGGCGACTTTGTAGCCGGCCTGGAGCATTTTTTTTAGATACCCGTCGACCGCGTGGTATGGGACGCCCGCCAGCGGGATGGGATTATCGCCCTTGCTTCGGCTGGTCAGGGTCAGGCCGAGCACTTTCGAGCAGGTCTCGGCGTCCTCATAAAAGGTCTCGTAGAAATCGCCCATGCGGAAAAACAGCACACAGTCGGGGTACTTTTGCTTGAACTGATGGAACTGTTTCATCGCCGGCGTCAGTTTTGCGGTCTCCGTGGTCATACTGCACAATTATACACCGAGCGCCTGGCATGGCAACTTTAAGCGCGGTGCAACGATGAAGAGATTGCCACGTCCGCCTTCGGCGGACTCGCAATGACGTGGAGGAACGCTAATTTGTCATTGCGAGCGAAGCGAAGCAATCTCAGCTAAACAACTGTTCATATAAATCTTCCCATTGACGATTGACACTTTCTACCAGTTTTATCTTCTTCGCACCTGAACCTGCCTTGATTTTCTTTTCGGCGGTGATGGCATCCCAGATGTGGGAGAAACTTTCATAATAGACCAGTTTTCCGACGTTATACTTGCTTGTGAATTTCGAGCCTTTCTTACCTCTATGCTCGGCGACTCTTTTGCGAAGATTATTTGTAACGCCGGTGTACAGCACTGTATTGCGCACATTTGTCATTATGTACACCCAATATTGATTCATTTCCTGTCTCTGGGATTTAGATTGCTTCGTCGCTGCGCTCCTCGCAATGACGGCGCCACAGTGTCATTGCGAGCAAAGCGAAGCAATCTCAATCTATCGGTCCGTTCAACAACTCGGTTACAATGGAAGAGGCCTCAAATTGGGATCTGGCCTTCTTCAATTGCCTGAGCAGGCTTTCCTGTCGGCTGCTGAAACAGACGGGTTGCCGCAGATCGAAATTGTCGACGCCGCAAATCTGGCGGATTTTTTCCGCGAGATGCTCAATCCCTGTGGCGAATTTTGCGCTTATTTTGACGGTATCGGGCAGAACTTGCGGCAGGTCGGCGGCGTCAAGCACAGCGGGCAAATCGGATTTGTTCAGGACAGTCAGGACTTTTTTGCCGGCGACTCTTCTGACAACCTGCTGGTTAAGCTGACTTACCGGCTGGCTATTATCCAGAACGAGCAGAACCAAATCGGCCTGCTCTAAAATCTCCAGGCTCTTTCTTTGAGCAGCTTTTGCAATGGCGTCCTTAGAGGCGGCTGCAAGCCGTTCATCTAATCCGGCGGTGTCGAACAGCTCCAGAGCGAGCGGCGGAATCTGGCATTGTGCCGAGACCCAATCGCGGGTAGTGCCCTTGATGTCAGTGACAATGGCTTTCTGCCGGCCGCTCAGACAGTTAAGCAGCGTGCTCTTGCCGGTATTTGGCGGGCCGATTATCGCTGATTTGCAGCCGGCAATAATCAGCCTTGCGGGGACGCTATTATTCAGTATTTGCCCTGCCTGGGCTTTGATCTGCTTTAGAGAGAGGGTGTTTATATCCCGTAGCCATTCAGTGACTTTTTTGCCCAGGCCGGCCTCAATCTGATTTGCGATTATCTTGGCGCCGGCGAGCGTCTTGGTCTTTGGCAGCATAAGTTTCGCTTCAATCGCAATGGTGTTGACAGGCTGTTGCGCCTGGAGTGACTTGGCTAATAATTGCTCGGCGGTTACAAGCTCTGCGCCGCAGCGCCGCAGCAGCTCCATAATCATCTCGACTATGAGCGGATTGCCGTGGCAGTTTATCGCAAAACTCTCAGCAGCCTCGCAGCCGATAACAACCTGGTCGATGGTCTCCGAGCCGTCGTTAATTGTGCCCAGCAGTATTTTGCCGGTTCTAAATGTAGGCGGCTTGGCGTCCGTTGGCTTGAATATTTTTTTGAGGACTGCTTCGGCTGAATCGCCGAAAAGCTGGATAGTTGCTATCGCCCCCGTGCCCTTGTCGGTCATTACTGCAGCCAAAGTGCTCATAGGTCGCAGCCGTGCTCGATTTCTTCTACGTATTTCTTGTAGGCCAGGACGATGCCTTTTACGACTAGGTTAGGGACATACTTGTCGATGAATTCGCAGTCGTCTTTTATGATGCCGGCCCCGCTGCCGGTAATTATTGTTTGCGGCCATTTGCCGATTTTTTCCGCGTAACGCCTGATTATCTCTTCCAGCGCGCCGATAATGGAGTAGTACAGTCCGCAATTTATAGCATCGGCGGTGTTTTTGCCGTAGGGGCTTTTCGGCCTGGTGACGGTTACTCTGGGAAGTTGAGCGGTATTATCTTTAAGAGCCTGGGCGCTGATCTCAAAGCCCGGGCAGATAACGCCGCCCTGAAAGACTCCGTGTTCATCCACCAGGTCGATGGTGACAGCGGTGCCGAAATCGGCAACGACTACCGCCTCTTCAACTACAGCGTAAGCCGCTGCCGCGCAGACTATTCGGTCGGTGCCGACCTTGGCAGGCTCATCCAGCCACACGGGCATCGGCAGCGGTATGTCTTTACCTATAATGTATATTTTTTCGCCCAGATTATCCTTTACTATCTCTTGGATAAATTCGGTCCAGGCGGGTTTTACGCTGCTGACGACTATAACGCCGTCGCGTTTTTCCTCTTTGGAGCTCTCGGCGACCGGGACTTTCTCCCAGGCCGATTGCAGACAGGCGGTTAACTCAGCCCGGTCTTGGCCCGGAATTGACTTAATAAACTGCTCGTTGTCGGCCAGAAAAAGCCCGATCGCAATGTTTGTATTGCCGATGTCTATCGCGATTATGTTCATAATTCGTGGCTCATAGCTCGTGAGTCGTGTTTCGTATTTTGTACCCTATTTTTTGAGTGATGTCAATTTATGACCATTTTACACCCCCTTTCAGCTTGCCGGATTGTTTACATAGCTGTCTTTTTCTGGTATAGTTGTCTTATGGACAGACTCGGTTTTCCAAAGGTACAAAGAACGGCCTTTACATTAGCATCGCTTTTTGACGAATCAGATGAGAAATCATATTGGCTTTCCAAGACGCCTTACGAGCGTCTGCAAGCCGTTGAGCTGATGCGACAAATTATCTATGGCTACAATCCATCTGCCATGCGACTTCAAAGAGTTCTTGAAGTTGCTCAACGCTCATAAGGTTGAGTATCTGCTAATCGGTGGATATGCGGTCGGTTACCACGGCTATCCGCGAGCCACCGCCGATATGGATGTCTGGACTGCTATGAATCCAGTCAACGCAGATAGGATAGTTGCCGTTCTGAAAGAGTTTGGCTTCGATCCTCCCGATTTATCGCCGGAATTGTTCCTTAAAGAATGGCAAATCATCCGCCTGGGCGTGCCGCCTGTCAGGATAGAACTTGCCACAACCATTTCCGGCGTCGATTTCAGCCAATGCTACGCTGAGCGTGTAGTGGACGTACTGGACGGCGTGAAAGTCAACCTGATTAGCCTAAATCACCTGAAGATCAACAAAAAGGCCTCCGGCAGACACCAGGACCTTGCCGACCTGGAGAACCTCCCATAGATTCCGGTGCTCAGCCTGCCCGGTGCCTTGCTACAGCCCAGATGGCGTAAACCTGCTGCTGTAGCTCTTCCTTATATTAAAGGATGTGCACGGTAATGCGGGTTCCTTCTATGTGCCGCAGGAATTCGCAGCCCAAGTTTGCTTGCTCGTGTGCGCCTTCAATCAGGCCCGGCAGGATTTTGCTTGATTTGGCCAAGCAGGTCGTGTAGGCTGACTTACCAGAATGGTCCAGCAAACCAATTTTGAATTNNTGCTCGGCTGCTCCGGCCGGCAGTCCGATGGGCCCTCCAAGAGCCTTGGTGGGGCACCATCGCTGGGTAGTGGATTTTGAGTATGCCCATCAAAAAATGGATCTCGGAACGTGCGGCCAGTGCAGAGGGTACTATAGGGTACTACCAGAAGAGCCTTTGGAGCTGATCGACCCATACTACGCAGAATTCAAAATCAAGGACCTTAAGTCGGATATGTTCTTCGGCAGTGTGGGTTACGGCATCCGCGAGAATGTGGACGTATTTGTGCGTCTCGGTGCAGTTGATGCCAAAGATGACGTAGGCCCGGTAGCAGTTCCTGGCTGCCCGGGTTGCGAACAGGATTTTGCCTTCGACGGTAGTCATGGCTTCGCCTGGGGTTTTGGAACGAAGGCAACATTTTGCCAGAAAGGCAACCTTGCCTGGGGTGGATTGCTCCAGATAACTTGGGCCAACCCAGACCAAAGCGATATGAGTGGGACCGTACCAGAACCTGCCGGTGGCACGGTGTCCGGCGAGATGAAGCTGGACTGGAGAGAAATCCAAATCGCCATCGGGCCCACCTGGCAGGTCAGAGACGGTCTTTGCATCTATGGCGGCCCTTTCTGGCTCTTTATCAGAGGCGACCTCGACATCGAAAGTAGCTGGTTTCCCGGTGCAACGGAGGCGGGACGCCTAATATGCTCGCACGATGTCACGGAAGAATCGGAGTTTGGCGGCTATTGCGGCGCACTGTGGGACGTGGTCAGAAATACCTCACTTTACGCCGAGTACCAGTTTACCGGCGATGCCTGGGGCGTTGGCCTGGGCTGTATCTTGAGACTCGAATGATCCCCGCTGCCTGCCGGCGCAGGCAGGAGTTTACCCCGGCAAGGCGGGGGCGGGGATCCGCCGGAGACGGAACCCTCTTATTGGAGCATAGTAGAGTCCTGCGACCAGGCAAACCATAATCCGGCCGCCGCTTTTGACGGCGAGCTGAGCCTCTACAGCTATCGCGTAATAATAGTCGATATAGGACCCTAAAAACCGACATCAAGGCTCTGTTTCTGCCGTCAAGCCACCAAGTTGGGGCGGTCCAAAAGCTCCGGACCACGGGATTCCGCCGTGATGACTTTCCAAGCAACGGTTTTTTTGTTCTGCACCACCGCCACCAGAAAGGTCATTGACTCGATCAACCCACAAATGTTAGAATAGGCAAAGCGTAGGAAACAAATAAACAGGATTTTCGCATAAGCACGTTGCAAGGACAATATCGCACTCAGCAAACCAACAGGCTGATAGGAACGGTTGTAAGGACGGTCAGTCGATGAAGAAAATCACGTTGTTGCTACTTGTATTGATAACGCCTGTAGTTACTTCTGCCGGTGTTGGGCGTTGTCCTATGGGGGATTTGAATGGGGACTGCAAAGTCGATCCACAGGACCTTGTGATTCTCGCCGACCAGTGGCTGGTTTCCTCGCCCACTGCCGCCAACCTCGATGGCATCAACGGCGTAAACCTGACAGACCTTGCCCTACTAGCTGAGAACTGGCTGAGAAGGGGCGGCCAAATCACACTGGTCATCAATGAGTTCATGGCTAAGAATGACGGCTCTGTCCTGGACCCATACGGTGATTACGATGACTGGATCGAGATTTATAATTATGGGGACGAGGCCGTCGATATAGGTGGGATGTACCTTGCGGATAATCCGACCTCTGCCGGCAGATGGCGGGTTCCTAACACTAATCCTTCTATCACTACCATTCCATCACACGGGTACTTATTGATTTGGGCGGATGAAGAGGCTGGCGAGGGGATACTTCATGCCGGCTTCAAGCTCAGTGCCGGCGGCGAGCAGATCGGCCTATATGACGCCGGCGGAAACTTGATAGATAGTATCACTTTTGGTCCACAAAACGGCAATGAATCTTATGGTCGCTTGCCCGACGGCGGCGATAACTGGCAGGTTTTTACCAGTC
>JAFNGF010000180.1:0-169 GCA_017885385.1 Planctomycetota bacterium | reverse complement strand
TGTATCATTCCTACCACGCCTTAAACACGCCGGAGAATTTAGGGCAGGAGTACATCGAGCTATTTAACCGCGGCGCCGAGCCGGCCAATCTGGCCGGCTGGAGGTTCACCAATGGGGTAGATTTTGTGTTCCCAGAGGTGACACTGGGTGCGGGGCAATATCTTGTAGT
>JAFNGF010000179.1 GCA_017885385.1 Planctomycetota bacterium | reverse complement strand
CCATATTGACGAAAAAGGGCAGAGCACCCCTGCCGTCCTGCTGGCCAATCTTACCTCGCCGGATAGGGCGGCCAATATCCCCGAGTTTGTCAACGCTAAGCCCACCGCGATCAAGAAAATCCACGAACAGTTTCTGAATGACTACTCTTTTGTAAGAGCGGGGAACGAGTCTTTCAGACACGGCGAGCCGGATAACGCTATACAAGAGTATAGGAACGCGCTGCGGCTAAATCCGAATAACTTCGAGGCGCACCTGAAATTGGGATTTCTCTTTTACAACGTCAAAGGTATGTACAACGAGGGCATGGCTCATTTGTTGAAGGCCGCGGAACTCAACCCGGATGATCCCCGCGTGCACCACGACCTGGGTATGGCGCTATTGCACCAGCAAAAGATCGAACAGGCCATAAAACACCTTTCGGAGGCCCTACGGCGTATGCCACAGGGATTTGATGAGCAGTACAACCCTCTGAACATGCGCCTTAGCCTTGGGCGAGCGTTTCTCTATGCTGGAAACTCGAAAGAAGCAGCAGTTCATTTAGCCGAGGCGGTGCGCCTCGATCCGAATAACGCTGATGGCCATTACAGCCTCGCCATTGCACTGGCCGACCAGGGAGTAGTCGACCAGACCGTCAAACATTATTCCATCGCTGTGAAGCTTAAACCCCAGGTGGACACCTCACCGACACTGCATCATCTTCTGGGAATGAGATACGCCGAATTGGGCCGATTCCGCGAAGCCATCTCGTCAGCCGAAAAGGCGCTCGGTCTTGCTCGCGCTGCCAAAGACGAACAGCTTGCGCAGACCATCCTGCACTGGCTTGAGATTTACAGACAGGCAGGCAAATCCTCGGAGAAAAGGTAATAACCCTGCCAGGGTGCTGGCAGGGCTAACGGTTAACCCCGCCATCACTATGGCGGGGTTTTTCGGAACGGGTTCAAGGGACTCCGCCGGAGCGCGGCTATGTCCCTCGCGCGAAGGCGGAAACGATGAGGACTTCGGCGGCATCGGCTCGTGGCGAAGCCCGCGATTGGTAACGTAAACATATTTAGCCCGCCGTTTCACGGCGGGTCTTTCTGCTGACCTCGGTGGTTGAAATGATGCAAGGATAAACCACAGATTAACCTTGTCCCGAGCGCAGTCGAGGGAACTACCTCATGAGCGCGCAGACCCTTCGACCGGGCTCAGGGCAGGTCTGTGAAATCCGTGGTTAATAGTCAATTGACCGGCTCCATTGCAGCCGCGAGAGGTCCTCGCCGGGCGTGCGCTTGCGAAAGACGAACAAGTGCTCGTGCATTACATTGGTGCCACATCGTTTGTGGCTCAAGGTTTGTATGGTTTCAGCCTGCAGAAGCCAAGGCAAACAGAAGAAAGCTCAACAGACCATCTGGGTGTGGTCAAATTGTGCAAAGTTTTCCATATAGGGTCAGTATTATGGTCGAACTACCCGCTAAGAAAGTGATAAAAATCAGGATATTCTGGATACTACTCCAGGTTCTCGACCATTTTGTTACCCTTTACATTCTTCGCTAAACATTATCTAATTTAGTCATGGAATTCCTTCAAGTTGTTGAAGTAGTTTCTCAGCTTGTGCATATGCAGGGTCGCCAGGCGCATTATCGACTACGTAACGAAGGTTTGCAATGGCTTTGTCTTTTTCACCCGTGTTTGCATAGGCGACGCCCAGAAAAAGGTATGGGGTTAACCAATCCGGTGTCTTTTTGATTTGCTCCTCGCAGAGTTCAATTAGCTTAGAGAAGTCTTTAGCTTTTTCGAGCTCGACCATTTGCTTAAAAACATCATACTCTGGTCCAACAGAAACTTTTGCACTACCAGGCGTGGTTTGCCTTTTGGTTCCATTAAAGTCGTAAATCGAAGTTATGCCACGGCTTGCAATCTTCGCCTTCCTGTCAAGTTCTTTAATCTCTTTGTCTTTTTCTAAAAGGTCGCGCTGATATAGTTCTATTTTCTCTAAGAGTTTTTGGTTTTGAGAGATTAGTTCTTGCTGCTTGTCATTAGCTTTTTGTTCTTTTTGACGCTCCACTCTTTTAGCGATATATTGAGAGCCAATTGTCCCCGCAGCAGTTAATGCTATACCCACCCAAAGAACAATACTGGAAAAAGTTTGGCAAGATTCAAGATTCATCTTTCTGCTCCTTAAATCGACTAATTCCGCTGCTTTAGTGTACCGATAGTAAAACCTACGTTCAAATATAATTTTGACTTGATTTGTACGAAATGCTGCTCATTGGTCGATTACCTATAGGTAGCAACCTGGAAATTTATGATTGGTCAGTGGTTAATTGGTGAGTGAGTTTTGCAGCGGTGGGGTGCGACGCCGCCGGAGCCCGCCACAGGCGGGCAAGGGCGAAGGCGGCGTACTCGTGCTACGTAGCGAGCTACTTCGCAGAGTAGCAATAGTTCTTTTCTTGTCCCGAGTGGGCAAGGTTAACTACAGAGCTTCCTTGTTTAAGCCTGCCAATGCCTGGCGCAGGATTTTTGCCATTCGTTCGGTCTGCAGGTCGATAATTTTTCGGCCAAGCTCGGCACCGGCGTGGATGCGCGGGTCTTTGCCGGCCACGCCGACCGGCCAGCCTTTGGAGACTTCGGGCAGTCTGTGCATCTGTACCAGCTCCGGCCTAAGCGCCATAACCAGCGAAGTCTCGTTTGCGCCTGCATGGTCAACCTGGATGCCCATACCCTGCCGGTCGAGCTCACCGCCCCAGCAGACAAAAGTCTCAAGGCCGAATTTCTCTTTCCACTCCGCAGCGTGCTTGCTGAAAAAACCGGTCGAAGGCCCGTGGCCGTGAGCGACCACGATGCGAAAGCCCGCCCGACGCAACTGCTTGAGAATCGCTTCGATTATGCTCCTGAAAGTCTCTTCCGGCACCCAGTAGGCGCTACCTGCCAGCTGCTGATTTTCGTAGCGCATCTCTTGCGGCATATCCTGGCAGATATCCATTCCGCACAGCTCGCGGCCATCCACCTGGCGCATCCTGTCCGGCCCCAAAAAGAGCATCGGCAGCACGATGCCGCCGACACTGTGGGCAAGGTGGATAAAGAAACCATAAGACTGCAAGCCGTCCGAGCCGAGCGGCAGGTGCTCTCCGTGCCATTCCAGCGTCCCGAGCGGCAGATAAGCGATTGGCGCAGCCCCGACCAGTCGGGGCTCGCGAAACTCCTGCGGCGTCAGCTCAGCGTACAAGACCTTTTCAGCCGAGCTTTGCGGAGCCAGGTTGGCGGTTACTTTTAATGCAGTGACATCGACAGGTTCGGCCTTGGTTGCCGCGTTCTCTTTCGCGCCGCATAAGGCAAAAAGCCCGACGCTCAGACAAACAAACACTATACAGGTAATTATTGCATTGTTTCTCATAACATCTCCTGCAAATAGGCGTAGAAAAAGCCCCTTACTTAATGCAAGGGGCTTTAATGCTAACGAGAGCTGACCGCAAACTGCGGTAATCCGCGCTGCGTATCGAAGCTCAACTTCTCGGCAAAGGGCAGTTTCTGCGGCACGACGTGCACCTGCGTCGTGAACTTGTAAGGAAGAGGCGTGCCGCTATCGTAAATCATCTCTACGAAAAACGCGGTCCAGCCTTCTTTAGGCTCCGGAACTTCGCCTATGTACGCGCCATTTTTATCCTGCGGTAACGGCGAACCATTCCAAACCGCCCCGATAGTCTGCAGACGAAAATCACGGGCCTTGGGGTTGGTCGCCTGCCAGAGATTCACTTGCTGGAGGGTGCCGCTTCCGGGCTTGACAATTATCCGGTCATTTTGGATGGTCCAGGTGAATTTCGGCCTGGGCAAATTCTTCAAGATCGAGGCATAGAAGACCAGCAGGCTCTTATCCGCGTCTGAACCGCCCAGCCCGTGGTCGGTGTTGGGGACGTAGCGGAGATATTTTTCGCCCGGCAGGTCGCCGAAGTAGAACTGGGCGGAATCACAAAGAAAGAATTGATCGCCGGACGAATTTATCAGGTACTTGGGCATCGTATAGCGGCCCCGATATGCGTATGGGTCGATGAATTCTCGCAAGGCTTTACCCTCAGGCGTATCCAGCTTGGCGAAAATGTTCATATCCTGATAATCCTGGATGGCTTTGGAATAAAAGCCGTAGGCGGCATAATGGTGCTTCATTTGTTCGGCCATGTTGAGCACGTCGATGACGACCGGTGCAATGGCGATGACACGCTTGTCGACGGCTGCGGTCAGCCAGGTCGTCCAGCCCCGCTTAGAGCCGCCGGAGACCACGAACTTATTTATCTTGAGCTTGCCGTCGGTGGCGGAGGCGATGTGGCTCTGGATGGCGTCCATCGCGCGGACGGCACTTTTGACCATCGGCAGCAAAAGCGGCCAGGTCCCGTCGCCGGTCTTTATGTACTTGTCGAATGTGTAAGCGATGATCCCATCCTCGTCGCGAGGCCCGCCGCCATCGGGGAAGTTCAAAGGCTGGTTGGGCACCATCCTGATTTCGGCAACGACCGAGCCGCTGTTCTGGGCTATAGCGACCAGCATCTGCTCGGGCCTTTCCGGGGCAGGCCTGTCGTTACTGCCGCCCGTTATCCATAGTAGCGCAATGTCACTGGCAACCTTTTCGGGCTTGATAATGGTCAGCCAGTGCTTCCACACGGTTCGATCTACTTCTTTCTCGCTCCGCCAAGCCTGTGAGGTCATCTCAAGGACATAGCCGGTACAGCCCGGGACTTCGATGGTTTTCACCACCCTGTAGCTATAGTTTGAGTCCGGCGCCGCGACATAATCGTCCAGCGCCGTGCCCAGAGCAACCGGGGCAGTGACAATCAGCAAAACCAAAACTGCAATTATCTTTCGCATCCTCATACTCGCTCCTTTCTTACCACAGATTTCACGGATTTATCTCCACAGATTTCACAGACCATCTTTGCCCATCTGTGTTAATCTGTGGTTAGCATCTACACTTTGGGCGGAAAAATAGTCCGCAGATACTCGGCATCATACCGGCAGCTTTCCTCGACGCCCAGCGGTATTTGCGTACCTTCCATAACCAGCCAGCCGCGATAGCCGATCTCGTCAATAGCCACCCGCACACGTTTGAAATCAATCGAGCCTTTGCCGTATAGGTCGTCGTAATCCTTGGCGTGGAACTCGCAGATG